>CALFUE010000147.1 GCA_937916345.1 uncultured bacterium | reverse complement strand
ACATAATTTTATTCAAAGCTTCAATTGCTCTTTCTTTCAGAAATGAGAATTTATTCATTAATCCATGCTTTGATTCAAGAATATTGACTAAAGGTTCAACAGCACGTTCATCCCCTAAACGTCCCAATGCAGAGGCAGCAGTTTCTCTCAAATAAACTGATTTTTCATCCTCATCTTTTACAACGTCAATCAATGGGGCAACGGCATACTTATCCCCAATTTTACCCAAAGCATCTGCACAGGCCAATCTTACACGATAATTTTCTGTTTTGTTATTAAGACAATACAAAAGAGATGAAAAACGCCTCAGGAGAGACCATTGAGGCTATAGGAAACGGTATAGCTCTGATGAGAAAGCTCTCTGATCAGGCAAAGCTCACGGGAGAGCTGAACCAGGATTCCATCGACGCCACGGAGGAGCTGAACGGCAGGATAAGTGATGTTGAGAGCATCATAGGTGAGATACTTTCAATTTCCAGCCAGACAAACCTTCTGGCTCTCAACGCGTCCATCGAGGCGGCCAGGGCAGGAGAGGCAGGAATGGGTTTTGCGGTTGTGGCAGACGAGATCAGGCAGCTCTCGGAGCAGACCTCGGATGCGGTGGGAAAGATAACGGAGATCACCGACAAGCTGACTGTAAACGGAAAAAAGACATCCGTAAATATGCAGCATTCCATTGAGGCTTCTGAGGAACAGAATCGTATGATCGGCGAGTTGAAGGATCAGATCGTCATCATCGAAAAGAAGAATGAGACTTTGAATGAGCTGATGGAGGAGTTGAGCAGAAAGATCGAGGATATCCTTGATGCAAATACGCAGATAGCGGACAGCATATCAAATCTCTCGGCTACGACCGAGGAGGTAGCTGCATCCAGCGATAATTCCATCGCTGTCATGGACGAGAGTATGCAGGCACTGGAGGAGTTAAAGGAGTTACTGCATTGACCAGTGTCCGCGGAAGGGATCCGGCAGGATCGCTTCTTTTAAGACTTTTTCAGGGTCTTTTTCCTTAAAATCAGATACTTCTATGAGCCCCACGTTCATCATCTCCATCCGGACACCGATGTCGTGGGGATTGTCGTATGTAGACCTTACGGGAAATGTGGTGGCGATGACGCCCTTTCCGATTGGACCGCCCAGGGTGTAGGCGAGGCTCTTGATCTCGTACACATCATCGGGATCCGGCTTTCTCATTTTACAGGAGATGAGCACCGGCTCCGAGTGCCGCATCACGACCACATCTATCTCATTGTCTACGGTTTCCCTGCCGTCCTGCTTCATCCAGTCTATGACTACGCCAAAGTGCACATCCTTGTAGTGCCTGGACAGGTTCAGATAAACATACAGCTCAAGCCATATACCGAATATCCCCATATAGCTTTTTGCCTGGGGGGATGTGAAGCGGTAGGAGCCGTCATGGTTCTTGGAGAGGAATCTGTTGTAGACGAATTCCCTTATCAAAGGTTCCACATTATACCTTCTATCCTTGTAGACGCAGACATTGGGAATATAGAGATCATTTCCGTGGGTAGAGGTATTAACCGCCACATAGAGCTGTAGGGCGTGCCATTCGTTCAGATGGCTGAAGGTAAAATCGGCCATCCTTAATATGCTCTTGTGCATTTCTTTTTTTGGCATCATGTGGGAATTGTTCAGCTGTCTGGCGCCAAGGCATTCCAGATACTCATCCAGTGTGAGCTCAGCTGCTTTTGCAAGGATGCTTAAATCTTCCACGCGGATAATGGAGCGATCCTTCCGGTTCAAATAAACGGCAGTCATGTTTTTCAGCCGCCCCACATAAAAACCTGCGGCGCTCATCAGCTCGCTTGCTCCGGTGAGATTGATATAAATATTATCTCCGTTTTCTTCTGCAGAGATGGATTCCATCAGAGCTTGAATGTCCCCCACATGGTGCAGATTGATATTTATGTAATCGCAGGTCAGGCGCGGCAGCCGTCTTTTCATTGCTTTCTCGAAATATTCAAGGCGGCTTTGCCTGTACTGTCTCTTGTCGTATATCATGATGACCTTTGCCGGGGTGAGGGAAAATACCGGAACCAGCATATGCATCGCGTTTGCGTCGAAAAATTCTATTAGAGTCAAAGCTGTTACCTCCGTGAGGAAATTATAAACGATTTATATGGGACAGGCAATAATATTTGTGGTATTTTGCAGGGAAGCAGCTGTGGAAAGAATAATGCGTCTGATTGCGCGAAATTAAATGAGATGTTACAATACAGGCATAAGGTAATGTTTGACGAACAGAGATGGGCGAGGGTGAATTCAGAATCTGTCCGAAGAGAGGTGTACTGATGAATTCCAGAGCAAAATATAACACAAAACAGAGAGAGATCCTCATTTCTTTTTTTAAGGAGAATAAAAACAAACGCGGCAGACTGATATATCTTCACTGCGAGGA
>CALFUE010000146.1 GCA_937916345.1 uncultured bacterium | reverse complement strand
AGGAGATTATAAATTTAATAACAAGAACCTAACTATTAGATTTGGCAAACCATTTAAAGTAAGTGATATGAGCATACAAGAAGCAGATGAAAAATTGTTTAATGAAGTAAAAAAACTAATGGAAATAAATTTAAATATATTAAAAGAAGGAACAACAATCGAAGAAATATATATAAAAGGAGAATGATAATGAAGGGAAACATCGTAGTAGGACAGTCAGGCGGACCCACCGCAGTCATCAATTCATCAGTAGCCGGCGTATACGCCCAGGCTAAAAAGCTCGGAGTAAACAAAGTGTACGGAATGGTACACGGCATAGAGGGCTTCCTCGAGGATCAGCTCTGCGATCTCGACGAGTATCTTTCAGATCCCGCCGGCATCGAGAGATTAAAGAGAACCCCCAGCGCATTCCTCGGCTCCTGCCGTTTCAAAATGCCGAAGATCGAGGGCAATGAAGAGATTTACGAAAAGATCTTCTCCATCATGGAAAAGCATGACATCGAGTGCCTGTTCTATTGCGGCGGAAACGATTCAATGGATACCGTAAAGATGCTATCGGATTACGCTGCGGCTCACGGCAAGAGCCAGCGCTTCGTCGGCGTTCCAAAGACCATCGACAACGATCTGCCCATCACAGACCACTGCCCCGGCTACGGCTCAGCCGCAAAATACATCGCTACCTCTATGAAGGAGATCATCAGGGACAACGAGTCGTTCGGCGCAAAGAAACCTACTATCGTTATCGTTGAGATCATGGGAAGAAACGCAGGCTGGCTCACGGCTGCCGCGGCACTCTCAAAGGATGATGACTGCGCAGGTCCTGACGCCATCTTTCTCCCCGAGAGAGATTTCGATATGGACAAGTTCATGGCAAAGGTAAAAGAGCTGGCAGTATCAAAGTCCTCAGTTGTTATCGCCGTATCAGAAGGCGTGCATGACGCAAATGGCACCTATGTATGCGAGATGGGCAGAGAGGTTGCTGTAGACGCCTTCGGACACAAGCAGATGTCCGGAACAGCCGCAATGCTCGCAGAAAAGATCGCTGCGGAGATCGGCTACAAGACCCGCGCTATCGAGTTCTCTACACTTCAGAGAGCAGCTGCACATATCGCATCCCTGACAGATATCAATGAGGCATTCCAGGTTGGTGCTGACGCCGTAAAGGCAGCTGAGAGAGGCGAGACCGCGATGATGATCACCCTCGACAGAAACGGAGACGATCCCTATCAGTGCGGAACCTCAGCTCACGACATCCACGATATCGCAAATGTCGAGAGAAAAGTTCCCGATGAGTGGATCACTGCCGACGGCATGGGGCTCAATGAGAACTACGAGAAATACGCAAGACCTCTTATCATGGGCGAGCTCATTCCTCTGTTTATAAACGGAGTACCGGGTCATCTGGTAAGAAAGTAAAAACAACAAGGGATACTTCACGGCTGCCACATATAGCGGCAGCCGTTTTTCATAAGTTTTTAAAGAGGTAAAATGACATGAGCGCAGTAAACTTAAAAGGAAAAGACTTTCTGAAGCTGCTGGATTATGAGCCCTCCGAGATCGAGTATCTGGTGGATCTCTCGGCAGACCTGAAAAAAAAGAAAAAAGACGGAGTCGATATGACCGGCGAGCTGAAGGGCAAAAACATCGCCGTCATCTTTGAGAAGACATCCACCAGGACGAGATGCTCCTTTGAGGTGGCAGCTCACGATCTTGGCATGCAGGTCACCTATCTCGACCCCTCGGCTTCCCAGATCGGAAAGAAGGAGTCCATCGCTGACACCGCCAGAGTCCTTTCCCGTATGTTCGACGGCATTGAGTACAGAGGCTTCGGTCAGGAGGTGGTTGAGACACTGGCTCTCTATGCCGATGTGCCTGTCTGGAACGGACTGACCAACGAGTTTCACCCTACCCAGATGATAGCGGACACCCTCACTATAAAGGAGAAATTCGGGCATTTCAAGGGACTCACCCTCTCCTATATGGGCGATGCCAGATACAATATGGGAAATTCCCTTATGGTTACCTGCGCGAAGCTGGGCATAAACTATGTGGCCTGCACAAACAAGCTCTACTTCCCGGACAAGGAGCTGGTTGACACCTGCAGCGTGATCGCGAAGCAGAGCGGCTCCACCATCACACTTTCCGAGGACACCGATGCCGTAAAAGGCAGCGACATCGTCTATACCGATGTCTGGGTTTCCATGGGAGAGCCGGAGGAGGCTTGGAAGGAGCGGATCGATAAGCTTCTTTCCTACCAGGTAAACCCAGACATCGGTGTAGATCACATCCGCGTCCTTAAGGGCCTCGTCCACATCGGCTGTGAGAGTAACGCTTCCCCCGGATTCTTTAGCCCAAGCCTCGCATTTTTTAACCAGGGCCTCTCCGGGGAAATATTCCTTGGGGGCGCAGGCCGTAAACTGAAGCCCCATCTTCGCGCAGCCCACCATCAGGGAATTGCCCATGTTATATCTCGCGTCACCCATGTAGACAAAACGAATATTATCAAGCCTGCCTAAATGCTCCTTGATCGTCAGCATATCCGCTATCATCTGAGTAGGATGAAATTCGTTGGTCAGTCCGTTCCAAACCGGAACACCGGCGTATTTTGCCAGCTCTTCGACAATCTCCTGTCCATAACCACGGTATTCTATTCCGTCATACATTCTGCCAAGCACCCTGGCTGTATCGGCTATGCTCTCTTTTTTGCCTATCTGTGAAGCGCCTGGATCCAGATAAGTTGCGCTCATTCCCAGATCTCTTGCTGCAACCTCGAATGAACAGCGTGTCCTGGTGCTTGTTTTTTCAAATATTAATGCTATCTGCCTGCCTGCAAGAACCTCATGTTTTACGCCACGCTTTTTTTCATCCTTGAGCCGCGCGGAAAGGTCTATCAGATATCGAATTTCTTCCGGTGTATAATCCAGTAATTTTAAAAAGCTGCGGTTTTTGAGATTTACCATAATCATGCTCCTTATTGAGTGTTTGACCATAGTTTCGTATTGGGGTATAATACACTAAATTAACGGTATAGGCAAGATTCATAATCTT
>CALFUE010000145.1 GCA_937916345.1 uncultured bacterium | reverse complement strand
ATACACAGGAGGAGTATGCGAGTATTATGGAGAACAGAAAGTATGTGGCGATCACTGTCGACGACGGGCCCGATCCGGTGGGGATAGGAGAGTACCTGAATATTTCAAAGGAGTATTCAATACCGCTGACTTTTTTTCTTATCGGGGAAAAGATAGGGGCGAATGTGCTTCAGGTAAAAAAGATGGTGGATTACGGCTGTGAACTGGGAAATCACAGCTACACCCACGGATACTTTACCGGGATGACGGACGAGGAGATCCGCGATGAACTTGATAAGACTGATAATACAATAAGAGCGGCTATGGGTGATGTAGAGATAGCGTTTGTCAGAGTGCCTTACTACGCATGGGATGAGAGAGTGGCAAAGATAGCCGGAAGACCTCTGATAGAGTCGGAGGTAAACGAGGCTGACAGCGACGAGGGTGATATAACAGCGAGTAGGCTGCTGTCTCTTTCAGACGGCGATATCATGTTGCTGCACAGCTGGAATACCGGCTCAATAGAGGCGCTTAGGACCCAGGTTCCTGTGATGCTTGATGAAGGATATGTATTTTGTACGGTGTCGGAGCTCTTTGAGAAGGAGGGCGTGACGCCTGAGATTAACAGGGCTTATAGAAATGTAAAATACTGAATCAAATGCAAAGCGGGGATCGGATATCCGATCCCCGTTTTGCGTAAGAGAGAATTCATGGGAGAGTTAGTCAGTTAGCTGTTTGAATTTTTCTGTCTCTTCAGGTTTCTGTTATCTGCATGTAATTGTCCGAACCCGGGTCGTAATGTATAATGCTTCCCGGGTCGGGATATACAAGTCCCATTGATATGGCTTTTTCCTTTAGAGCCAGAATGTCTACGGAGTCGTATATCCGTCTCTCCATATCGTCATTTTCGCGGATCCGTTCACGCAGCGCGTCTTGCATGGTAAGAACCTGACGTTGGTGGAGAGACACCTCGGTAGTGAGATATACTCCGTAAAAGAATGTTGCACCTGTAAAGAGCACCAGCATGATCGTGCGTAACAGCCGGTATCTTGCGATGCGCTTCTGACGGTTAAAGATGATGAGTTGCTTTTTTTGAAAAGCGGCTCTTTTTTTTATCGCGTGATAGCGCTCTATCTGTTCCTCGGTGAGAGAGGTTGCAACCAGATCTTCAATTGTGAGAATCGTCGCATGACTTTCAGATGTCATCAATAATGCCCTTTACAGCTTCAAGGCTGCCGGTCAATACGATGCGGTAATTGTTCTCTATCTGGTCGTGCTCATGAGTGAGCTGCACATGTTCGCCGTAGCCTTTGTTTTTTATCCGGGAGAGAATGGCGGCCCCGTCCTCTTCTGAGATGTCCGGCAGGTCTACTACGATCAGAGCTCTCTTTTCCGTGGGGAGCAGGTCAGACATGTATGATTTGACCATTACGCCCGGGGAAATGTGAGAGACGGTCTCCCTGTGGAAGAGCTTTTTGATGTCCTCCTCGGTGAAACGCCACTGTACTCCGATTTTTGTGCCTGTTAAGGTGCCGTCTTTGAGATAATTTCTGATGGTGCGGCTGGTCATGCCTGTGACGGAAGCGACATCTGCTACCGTGTAAAATTTCTCCTCAAGCATCAAGCCCCTCCGACCTCAACTGTTATATTTCCTTTCTCTGAACCAAATACGAATTAATAGTATTTCATCTATTTTCATTTGTCAACATATTTTTTCAATTATTTTCATAATTTTTATAAAAATTGCCTAAAATTACCTAAAAATACATATTTATTCTTTTAATTTCACATGATTTCATAATAGCCTGACATCATAGTTTGACAAAACCATATTGCGGTCGTAAAATCTCTCTTGTAATGGAAAAAGAGAAGAGACGAAGAATAATCGCAAACGACCACATGAAGGGCATTATCTGCATAATGCTGGCAGCCTTGGGCTTTGCCTTCATGACCTTTTTTGTCAGGATATCCGGAGACCTTCCCACTATGCAGAAGGCTTTTTTCAGGAATCTGGTGGCTGTGTTCGTGGCTTTGTTTGTGCTGCTTGGCACTGAGGAAAAATTTCACATAAAAAAAGAGAG
This sequence comes from uncultured bacterium, assembly GCA_937916345.1. Lineage (GTDB taxonomy): Bacteria > Bacillota > Clostridia > Lachnospirales > Lachnospiraceae > RGIG6904. The sequence continues at coordinate 33,048 of CALFUE010000145.1, read as the reverse complement.
CTACGGGGATATCTTTTTCAGATGCCTTTTCGGGACATCCGGCGTTATCGCCAATTTTTATGCCATAGACAGGCTTGATATCGCAGACGCTAATATGCTAAACAAGCTGTCTCCGTTTTTTGCCATAATCATGAGTATTCCCATCTTGAAAGAAGTCCCAAGGAAAATGGATGTGATCTGCACGATCATCGCATTTATCGGAGCGGCTTTCATAATAAGACCCGGAGATTCCCTCTATTCCGTGCCTGCGCTGATCGGCCTGTACGGCGGCTTCGGCGCGGGAATGGCCTATGTTTTCGTCAGGAGACTTGGGAAAAAGGGCGAGAGGACTCCGGTGATAGTTTTCTGTTTTTCGGCCTTTTCCTGCCTGGTGCTGCTTCCTTTTTTGTTATTAGATTTTCAGCCTATGACCACCTGCCAGTTCCTGTGTCTTATCATGGCCGGTGTTTCCGCGACTCTGGGTCAGTTCGGGATAACGAGCGCCTATAAGTTTGCTCCCGCAAAAGAGATATCGGTTTTTGATTATATGCAGGTGGTTTTCGCCGCCTTTATCGGAATGTTCTTCCTGGATGAGTTTCCTGCTCCTGCCAGCATCCTGGGCTATGTCATCATAATCGGAGTAGCTGTTTTTCGTTGGTATTTTAACTTGAAAACAGCCCGGGACTAACTGGCTATTGACTTTTTTTCCGAAATATGTGATATTTGAATTGTTTTTAAATTAGTACATTTATATCGGGGGTAAGATAAAGTGTCGGAGATTACCGTTAATGCCTTAGGAAAGCTGAATCTCGGTCTTGATGTGGTGGGCACGCTGCCTAACGGTTACCATAGGGTAGATATGGTCATGCAGACCGTAAAGCTCGCTGACACACTGACCATAGCAACCAGAGAGGACTCTGAGATCCATATTACCTGCACGAAGGATTTTGTGCCGGTGGATGAGTCAAATCTCGCCTACAAAGCTGTTCTTCTTTTGAGGAGACATTTCCCGGGAAGAGTCGGGGGAGTCGATATCCATATCAAAAAAATGATCCCCGTTGCCGCAGGTATGGCCGGGGGGTCAAGTGACGCCGCCGCGGTTGTCTACGGTTTGAATGAATTGTTTTCCCTCGGTATGAAAAAGAATTTTATGATGCAGATATCCCTTGAGCTGGGAGCGGATGTGCCTTTTTGCCTGTTCAGGGGGACGGCACGTTCTACTGGTATAGGAGAGAGGCTTGAGAGGCTTCCTGCCATACCTCAGATGCGTTTTCTGATCACAAAGCCTCCTGTGTCCGTATCCACTGCCGAGTGCTACGCCGCTTTTGACAAGGTTTCTGATGTGATACATCCTGATATGGATGCCCTGGTAAACGCCATATCATCGGGAGATATGGACGGGATCCTTTCAAACATGGGAAATGTGCTTGAGAGTGTGACTGCAAAAAAATATCCGGTCATTGAAGAAATAAAGAGTGTGATGAGGGAATGCGGCGCGAGAAATGCCGTGATGACGGGCAGCGGACCCACTGTTTTCGGTGTTTTCATGCCCGGGGACGACATTGACAAGGCTTATGGTGAAATAGGAAAGCGGGGTCTGTCAAAAGGTCTCTACACTTGCGGGCCTTATCTGATATAGGGGGATATGTTATGACAGATGATCTGGTTCTAAAGATGAATGAAACTCTGCCTTTGAGGGATGTGGTTTTTCAGACCTTGAAGGATGCGATATTGCGGGGTATCCTGCACCCGGGAGACAGGCTGATGGAGGTTGCCATAGCTGAAAGACTTGGAGTCTCACGAACTCCCGTGAGGGAGGCACTTCGCATGCTCGAAAAGGAAGGCCTCGTACTTAACACTCCAAAGAGGGGTGCCGCCGTTTCCGGGATGAGCGTGAAGGATATGGAGGATGTTCTGGAGATCAGGGAGGCGCTTGAGGAGCTTGCGGTGCGTCTGGCCTGCGACAGGATCAGCGATGAAGGCCGCGTTCAGCTCAAACAGAAAAAAACGGAATTCGAGGAATCCTTAAAAAAAGGAGAGATTAACAGGATCGCAAAATGCGATGAGAGCTTTCACGATGTGATATTCAGTGAAACCGGCAATCCGAAGCTGGTTGCGATGCTTGAAAATCTAAGAAATCAGATATACAGATACAGGCTGGAATACCTGAAGGATGAGGCTAATTATCCGGCGCTGCTGGAGGAGCACGAGGCCATCTGCAACGGTATAATGCAGAATGAAAAACAGGATGTGGCGACGGTTATGAGAAAGCATATAAATAATCAGGTAGATGCAGTAAAGATCATTATAGAAAAAACAAATGCAGATGAAAAATGATGCGCCTGGCGCGCATATAAAAATGATAAGCAGGTCGGGGCCGGATGAGTCTTTTTTTTCCTACACCGGAAGGGTGAGGAAGTTTAAGGATTTCACGGCTCTTTCTTATACAGAGACAGATGACGCAGGGCAGAAGAGCGATGTGCTGCTTCGGGTGTTTGATGACAGGCTCACCATGATAAAAAAAGGACAGAACTCCGGGAGTATGGAGTTTGCGGCGGGAGAAAAGAGACAGGTGAGATATGACACTTCCTGCGGACGGGTGGATTTCACCCTTTTCACGGAGGGGCTTGAGATAGAAAAAGACTGCGGTGAAGGGCTTCACATAGCCGTCCGCTATATACTGGATTATGGGAACGGATATTCACAGGAGCATTCCCTCGATATCAGTGTTGCTTTTTAGTTTCGGTATTCTGCATGGCAGCGGCCTTGTCCCTTAGCCTGTTCAAAAAGCCCTTCTTTTTCCCGGGTTTTTCCAGGGGCTTCCTCAAGCCTTTTACCCCTGTGATATATAATCCGCTGACCGTGGCTTTGACCTCCTTTTTGACGGGGATGTCATCGAATATGGCCGCGTCGCAGATGAATGACATGATCTTCGGACCGACCTTTGCCTTGACGATGGGCAGCTTTGCCCTGCGGTAGCGCTTTGGTGTCTGGTCGATGATATTCTGAGGCATTCCTGCCTCGTCAAAACGCATTTTCTTTTTGTCGATGATGAGCATAGTGACGGTCTGGGCTACGGCTGCCATCTGGGCGTCCTGCTCCGCCTTTTTCTTCTCCATCTTCTTTCCGAAAAAGTAGAGGGCTACGAGCGCGCCGACAAGGACTACGACGACAACTATCAGCACTATCAACCAGGAACTCATTTTATTTCCTCCTCTAAATTTACTGAAAACTTTTGAAATCATAACATAACTTTTTGTTTCTTTCAAGAATATTTAAGTATACAATTCTGACAAAAAATGATACAATGCTAAAAAATGTGTTTTTCGGAGGGATATCATGGCAAAAAGGCAAAATATCAAAAAAGAGAAGAAAAATACAGGCGGGGTGAGCGTTGCGGTAAAGGTACTGATACCGATGCTCCTTATTGCTGCGATGGGACTGTACAGCTCTATCGCTGCGATGATCAGTATGGATTCCATACAGTCGAAGACTTCCACGGTCATGACTACATCCATCTCAAAGGTGGAGGAGCTTGATACTGTCATTATGAATTTCCACAGGCTTCAGAGCATCATATATGCACATGTCCTTGAGGAGTCGGAGACAAAGATGGAAGAGTACTCCGCGGAGGCAATGGGGCTTCTGTCAGGTCTGGAGGATACCGTCTTAAGCTTCTTCGACGAGGAAGTCCAGGATGATCAGATGCAGATGCTTCGGAAGACCTTCACAAATTACTACAAATCTTATTACAATACCTATTATTCGTCTCTTGATATGAGTGCGAACGGCATGAAGAATCTTGCGGGTTCTTACATTCCCTCGACCCTGCAGCAGGCAGCCGATAAGATGATCGTCACTCTGGAGACATTAAAAAAGCGCGCTACGGATGATATGAACGCCAGCATAGCTGCCTTAAGGAGCGAGTATGAGATGACCAGAACGATAAGCATTATCGTCATCGTCGTCATGGTTATCGTCATCATCATTTCCGTAATCATAGTGATCAATTCTCTCGTCCGTCCCCTGCGGCAGAGCGCTAAGGAGCTCGCCCAGATCGTGGAGGACATTCAGGCCGGCAGAGGAGATCTGACGGAGAGACTGGAGGTAAAATCAAGGGACGAGCGCGGCCAGCTGGTATCCTATGTCAATGTGTTCATAGAAGACCTGCAGCAGATCATGATACAGATCGTGGGAAGCGCCGACAATCTCGGAGGCGTGGTCTCAAATGTGTTCTCCAGTGTAGAGGTGGCAAACAGCTCCGCAAACGACATTTCCGATTCGATGCAGCAACTGTCGGCTACCATGGAGGAGGTTTCTGCGACAGCCTTCACTGTGGACAAGGATATCCTCTCTGCCAGCGACAATGTTTTGGCTATAGCTGACGAGACAAAGTCAATGAATGAATACGCTGCCGATATGCAGGACAGAGCCAGAGCCCTCGAGGAGAGCGCTACGGCAAACAAGAATTCTACCAGCGAGATGATCGCCTCTATCATAGATTCTCTTGAGCAGGCCATCGAGGACTCAAAGAGCGTGAACAAGGTTACGGAGCTCACGGACGATATTCTGGCAGTTTCTTCACGGACGAATCTGCTGGCCTTAAATGCTTCCATCGAGGCTGTCAGAGCAGGTGAGGCAGGAAAAGGCTTTGCCGTGGTTGCGGATGAGATCAGGGATCTGGCGGAGCGTACCAAGCAGACTGCAAATAACATTCAAAATATCAATGTTCAGGTGCTCCGCGCGGTCGATGATCTGGTTGGCCAGTCCAGGTCGATTACAACCTATGTCAATGAGACTGTGCTTCCCGACTATGAGCGCTTTGTGGAGACCTGTGAGCAGTACCGCAAGGATGCCGTATATGTGGATGAGACTATGACGCAGTTCGATGAACAGGCGGTGGCTCTCTCTAAAAAGATGAAGGAGATCGCGGGTTCCGTGGACGGTATAGCAAAGGCTATCGAGGAGTCATCGGAGGGTATCAACAGCGCGACAGAGAATACCGCCACGCTAGTATCAAACATCGAAAATGTCAATACAGAGATGGATAATAACAAGCGTATCTCTAACGAATTAAAGGATGAGGCTGACAGATTCAAACAGCTTTGATAAGTGATCGAGGTAATTTAAGTGGCCCAAAATGTTTCAGGTTTTTCTTTCACAGATGAGGATCTGGCCGCCCTCGCCAAAAAGGAAGTGGAGGGGGTAAAATATGTCAGATCAAAGGTCGATATGTCTGACCCTGCGGCAGTTCTGGCGGTTTACCAGAAGATGATCCGCGGGAGGATGTTCCAGACCCAGGTGGGCATCGCCTACCTGAAGGAGCTGCAGTATTATCTGCTTGGCTGTGATGACATCGACAAGAGAGCCATCATCCCCATACCCGTGAGCCAGGTAGTCACCGTCACCGAGTCCCCGGCAAAGGTCAGGGAGCTGGAGAGGCAGCTGGCGGATAAGAACAAGTGGCTTTTTGCCGCGGTTGCGGGGATATTTATCCTGTTGGTGCTGGTTGTCGTGATGCTGGTCATTGCCTCCACCAGCGGATCTACTACGATTCTCAATTATGAGAACGAGATAATAAATAAATATTCTGCCTGGGAGCAGGAGTTGAGTGAGAGGGAGCATGCTCTCTCGCAGGAGTTGAATGATGGACAGACACAAGATATTGATAGCTGACGATGAAGCCCGGATGAGAAAGCTCGTACATGATTTTCTCACCAGGGCAGGCTTTACGGTAGTCGAGGCCTCCGATGGTGAGGAGACTCTCGACATATTTTATGCCGACAGGGAATTGTCTCTCATAATACTGGATGTGATGATGCCGGGGAGAGACGGACTTTCCGTGTGCAGGGAGATCAGAGAGACCGATGCCAATATCCCTGTTATCATGCTGACCGCAAAGGACAGTGAGACCGATGAGCTGAGCGGCTTTGACGCGGGCGCTGACGAGTATATCTCAAAACCGTTCAGCCCGAAGATCCTGGTAGCCAGGGTGGAGGCGCTGCTTAGGAGGACGACGGAGCCGGAGCAGACTGTTATCGAGTGCAGGGGGATCGTGCTGGACACGGTCGCTCATAGCGTGACCATAGATTCCAGACCTGTCGGGCTCTCCGTGAAGGAATTTGAGCTCTTGAAATTTTTTCTTGAAAATCAGAATGTTGCGCTTCCCAGGGAACGCATTCTTTCCACTGTCTGGGATTATGATTATTTCGGCGATGCCAGGACCATTGATACCCATGTAAAAAAACTGAGGGCAAAGATGGGAGAAAAGGGAGCTTTGATTAAGACCATCTGGGGTATGGGGTACAAGCTGGAGGTTCTATGAGAAATTCGATCTCCAGACAGATCACCTTTGCGATGATACTCCTGATCGCTACGGTGATGCTGTTCTGCATTCTGATAAACACCTTTTTTCTTGAATCCTACTATACAAGTCATAAACAGAGCAGGCTGGAAAACGCATACCGTATCGTGAGCATGGCGGTGGACGAGGACAGACTATATTCTGAGGATTTCACCCTGGAGTTTGAGAAGCTTTGCGCTGACGACGGGCTGAGTATTTCCGTCCTCAATTCCGACGGGTCGTTTGAACTGACCTCAGAGGCAAATGATATATCGGTTCGCCGCCAGATAATGGACATGCTCTTTGCCTCCGACTCCGATTATCACAACATAGTCCTTGAAAATGAAAATTATTCCATATACCGGTCGAAGGATGCCAGGGTACAGACGGATTATCTGCTGCTCTGGGGGACGCTTAACAACGGAGATCTCATCGCTGTCAGGACAGCGGTTGAAAATATCCGCGATGCGGCAGGATTGTCCACCAGATTCCTCTTGATAGTGGGAGTCATCGCAGTGGCTGTGGCCATTGTGTTTGCAGCCATTACCGGAAGGCGTATAGCAAAGCCTATAACCGGGCTGGATGACATTTCCAGGCGTATGAGCGAACTGGACTTTGAGGCCAGATATGAGGAAGGAGGTCACGATCCTCTGGAGATAGAAGAGCTGGGAGCCCATATGAACAAGCTGTCATCATCTCTGGAGACCACCATCTCAAAGCTCAAGACCGCAAACAACGAGCTGATGCTGGATAACGAGAGAAAGACAAAGGTTGACGAGATGCGCAGGGAGTTCCTCTCAAATGTCTCCCATGAACTGAAGACACCGCTGGCGCTTATTTCCGGATATGCGGAGGGTTTGAAGGACGGCATCGATTCGGACAGGGAGAGCAGGGAATATTATATCGATGTGATTCTCGATGAGACGGACAAGATGACAAAGATGGTGGGAAAGCTTTTGACACTGAACCGCATCGAATTTGGCAGCGAGCCTGTTGAGCTCACGAGATTTGACATGACGGGTACCGTAAACTCTGTTCTTGATCAGATAAGGCTTCTTGCGGATGAAAAGGGTATCAGGCTGGAATTCGAGGAGAATAACCCTCTTTTCGTGTGGAGCGATGAGTTCCAGGTAGAGGAGGTCGTGACGAATTATCTCTCCAATGCGCTGAATCACTGCTATCCAAAGGGAGTTATCAGGGTTACTTTCGAGAGAAAGGAGTCGGATAATACACCGGCGTTATTAGAGAAAAAAAAGCTACGGGTCAATGTATACAATACGGGCGATCCCATACCGGAGGAATCTCTGGATAAGGTCTGGATCAAATTTTACAAGGTTGACAAGGCCAGGACAAGAGAGTACGGGGGCAGCGGTATAGGGCTCTCCATCGTGAAGGCTATTATGGAATCCTTAAACGAAACCTATGGTGTTTACAATGTGGATGGCGGAGTCTGCTTTTATTTTGAGGTTGATTTGGGGGGCGGGTAGTGTTAAAATTTTATCCGTAGCTTGAATTACGCGGAGGTAGGTGTGTGAAAAGCAGGATCAGGATAATAGCTATAAGCTTTATGACCGTTCTTTTGGTGTGCGGCTGCGAGCAGGTCATAGAATTGACTCCCGACGAGGAATCTGTTATCGTTAATTATTCTGCCCATATCATTTCAAAATATAATGTCACCGGTACGGAAGGGTACAGGTTTGTGCTGGAGACGCCCGGGGAAACCGAAGAAACAGAGGAAGAGAGCACGGAGTATACAGAGGAAGAAAATACGGATGAAGAGAGCGCGGATAACGTGCCACAATCCGCAGGTGAAACGGATGCAGCGCCTGAGGAGCCCGAACTTCCGGCTGCGGAGGCTTTCGCAAAGGCACTGAATCTTTCCGGCTGCACACTGGTCTGCACCGGAGGAGAATTTACCGATATCTATGAGTCTGTTTACCCGGAGTACGGCAACAAGCTTATGGTGCTGCATTTCACCCTTGAAAACAGCGGCGATGAATCACTTGATATCAATATCCTTCAGACAGGACCGGTATTTCGGGTGTCGCTGAACGGCGCCGATGCGGTGACGGCAGATATCACGCTGCTGCCGGATGATCTGTCCACCTTCATGGGAACGGTGGGCGCTCACGAGAACAGAGAGTTGGTACTTCTGTTTCAGATCCCCGAAAATACCGATACAAGTGTGGAATCTCTTGTAATGCAGCTTATCGTTGGAGAAAAGACCACAAAAATAATACTCCGATAATAAAATTTTTTGTTGAAATTGACATCAGAATGAGTTATGATACACAGGTATAGATAAAATCCATATACTGTGTATAGAAGGACTGGCCTTGATGTATACAGGTATTATTATAGAGGAGGAACAGCATGGAAACCAACATACTATTAGAGAACGGAACAAACGAGCTGGAGGTTCTTGAATTCAAACTGAACCATAATCACTACGGTATTAATGTCGCAAAGATCAGAGAGATCCTGACATATCAGCCTGTCACTCCCATACCTAATTCAGATCCTTCTGTGGAGGGTATATTTATGCCCCGTGACGCCATGATCACCGTCATAAACTTAAAGAACTGCCTGGCGATGCCTGATGACGGACAGACTGAAGGACTCTTTATCATCACAAACTTCAACAAATTAAACATCGCATTCCATGTGGATGAGGTCATCGGAATACATCGTGTGTCCTGGGCGGATATCATAGAGCCTGATGCCACAATCAATATCGATGATACCGGGGTTTCGACCGGCATCATAAAGATGGAGGATAAGCTGGTGATCATCCTCGACTTCGAGAAGATCGTAACTGATATAAGTCCTGAGACAGGACTTAAGGTTTCGGATATTGAGACACTGGGAGAGCGCGAGAGATCAGAGTCACCCATCATCATCGCAGAGGACTCACCGCTTCTTTCAAAGCTTATCACGGATTGTCTCCAGAAGGCGGGCTATACAAACCTCAATGTCAATCCAAACGGAAAGGAAGCATGGGACAAGCTCCGCCAGTTCAAGGCGGACGGCACCATTCATGAGAATGCCCAGTGTATCATCACGGATATCGAGATGCCTATCATGGATGGGCACAGACTCACAAAGCTGGTCAAAGAGGATGACGAGCTCAAGCAGATACCCCTCATAATCTTTTCTTCACTGGTAAACGACGAGATGAGAAGAAAGGGAGAGGCTCTCGGAGCCGATGCCCAGCTCACGAAGCCTGAAATAGGAAAGCTTGTGGCGGCTGTGGATGACCTGATCGAAAACAGTGCAGCAGCTAAAAGAGGATAGTTAGATGGCCGGAAGTGAAGACTACCTGGACGGATTGCTGAATTCAGTTACAAAGAAGCTCAGTGAGATAGATGAAGCTTCCGAATCCCAAAAGGACGCTTATCTTCCACCTAAAACAAATAAAGCCCTCAACGAGATGAGAGAGGATCAGTTCCTGAAGGAATTTGAGGCTGATCTCGGATTGGGAGAGGACGAAGATTTCTTAACTGAATTTGAAAAATCCCTGGATTCGCAGGAAGAAAAAAGGCCTGCGGAGGATTCCCTCGAAAATTTTGACCTCAGCGGCATCGATGATGAAGATCTGGAGCTCATGGATGACGACGAGACGGAGGACTTCTTAAAGGAAGCAGAAACAACGGCATCAGCAGACGATGCCGGTTTTTCTGATGGCTCAGATTCTATTAAATTCTCCGGTTCACCTGAGCCTGAGCTGGGAGCGCTGCCTGAGCCATTTGATACTGAGCCCGAGACTGTGACGGCGGATGAAGAGGCTCCCCCGGCAGATGAAACCGGCGCTGCTCCCGAGGGTATGAAGGATCTCGAGAGCCTGTTTGATGCTCCGCTGCCCCTTTCTGATGAGGATGAGGAAACGATCATAGATGAGGAGCATCTGGATGAGGCCATAGAGGGGATGGAATTGGAGGATTCCGAGGATGCCGCTCTCGCGGAGATCGGGCGGATGCTCAATTCCGACAGCGATGATTTCCACATAGATGAGGATAATCTGGCGGACCCTGACAGTTTTGCCAGTGCGCAGAGCGCCACCCAGGCCAGGATGGCAGAGCAGGAGGAGGGAAAGAAGGGTAAAAAGGAAAAGAAGGAAAAGGGGGGAGGATTCTTTTCAAAGCTCTTGAGCCTGCTGTTCGGCGATGATTCCGAGGATGAGGGCATAGATATCGGGGATGCCGATGTCAATTCCGCTGAGGTTCTGACTGCCGAGACTGACAAGGTTCTCGATGATATGGCTGCGGAGGACGCAAAGGGAGAGGGCGAGGACGATAAGAAAAAGAAAAAAGAAAAGAAGGAAAAGCCAAAGAAAGAGCCAAAGCCAAAAAAAGAAAAGCCGAAGAAAGAGCCGAAGCCAAAAAAAGAAAAGAAGAAAGAACCCAAAGGGAAACCTCTTCCAAAGCTCCCTGTCATACTCATTGTTGTGATAGCGGCTTCACTCTTTGTCCTGATCTATATGGGTACAAATGTGGTTTCGAAATCTAACTATGTGACCAGGGCTAAGGAGAGCTACGACAAGGGGAATTACATAGAGGCCTACAAGGCGTTGGAGCCCCTTGACAGAAACGAGAGCGAGGAAGAACTCTACAACAGATCAAAGACTCTTGCGGTGATCCAGACAGAGCTTGAGGCTTATTACTCGCTTGTTTCCATCAGAAAGTACGATCTGGCCATAGACTGCCTCATCAGGGGCTTGGGCAGGTGTGAGATCGAGAATCTGCACGCGGAGGAATGGGGTTGCGTTTCCCAGATGAATATGTTGAAGAAAGAGATAGAGAAGCAATTGGCCGACCAGTACAGCATGACGCCGGAGGAGGCACTGGAAATATACGCCATAGAGGACAGAGATGATTATTCCGTGGCTATACACAGAGTGCTGGAGGGTCTGGGGCTGAGGTATAATTAGTGATAGCAGTAATAGATTATGATGCCGGAAATATCAGAAATGTAGTTCGCGCCATTGACGCTTTGGGAGCAGAGTCTGTAGTGTCATCGGATGGTAAGGAAATATTATCCGCCGATCGGGTGATACTCCCCGGGGTTGGCAATTTCGGGGATGCTTCAAAAAAGCTTAAGATCAGCGGCCTTGACCAGGTGATAAAAGAGGCAATAGACAGGGATAAACCTTTTTTGGGAATATGCTTAGGCCTGCAGCTGCTTTTTTCCGACAGCGAGGAGAGCCCCGGTGAAAAGGGCCTTGGCCTTATACCGGGACATGTGAGGCGCTTTCCCGACGACATGGGATTAAAGATACCGCATATAGGCTGGAATTCTCTGAGTCTGACGGGAAACGGCAGCAGATTGTTCAAGGGTATCAGGGACGACGAATATTTCTATTTTGTGCATTCCTACTATCTGGATTGTGAGGATGAAGGCGCCGTTGCCGGCAGGAGCGATTACGGCATAATCTTTGATGCAGCAGTAGAATGGGGGAATGTCTTTGCTTGTCAGTTTCACCCGGAAAAGAGTTCGAAGGCCGGCTTGAGAGTATTAAAGAATTTTCTGGAGCTTTAGGATGTATACCAAGAGAATAATCCCCTGTCTGGATATAGACAAGGGCAGGGTGGTAAAGGGAGTTAAATTCCTGAATATAAGGGACGCCGGTGATCCGGTGGAGGCTGCGAGAAACTATGACGAGGCGGGAGCCGATGAGCTGGTATTTCTCGATATCACGGCATCCTGCGACGGGCGGGACACTGTCATTGACATGGTGCGCCACGTGGCGGATCAGGTATTCATACCATTTACGGTGGGTGGAGGCATCAGAACTGTGGAGGATTTCAGGGTTCTCTTGCGTGAGGGGGCAGACAAGGTGGCTGTGAATTCTGCGGCGATCATGAATCCCGATCTCATATCTGATGCTGCCATGAAATTTGGCTCGCAATGTGTGGTAGTTGCCATCGATGTCAAAAGGCGAAAAGATTCTTCGGGCTACAGCGTGTACAAAAACGGTGGCCGCGTCGATATTGGGATCGATGCCTTCGAATGGGCGCTTACCGCAGAGAAAAAGGGCGCGGGGGAGATACTCCTCACATCAATGGATGCTGACGGAACAAAGGAGGGCTTTGATACGGAGATAACAAAGGCTGTATCCGATGCTGTGGGAATACCTGTTATAGCCTCAGGCGGAGCGGGGGAGAAACGCCATTTCCTCGATGTGTTTGAGGAGGCTCATGCTGACGCCGCGCTGGCTGCGTCATTGTTTCATTTCAAGGAACTTGGGATATCGGATCTGAAAGGATATCTGAGGGATTCGGGGGTAAGCGTTCGGTTGTGAGCATGGATTTGAGAGCTTTTCTTGACAGAGAAAAAAAGAAGGAATACTTTATCCGTTTGATGGAGAATTTGGAAAAAGAGTATGAGGATCACACTGTATATCCGCCGAGGGATGATCTGTTCAATGCTCTTTTTTTATCTGACCCGGACAGGCTTCGGGTGGTGATAATGGGGCAGGATCCCTATCACGAGCCGGGGCAGGCCCACGGCCTTGCTTTTTCTGTTTTGCCTGATTGTAAAAAAATCCCGCCATCATTGCGTAATATATATAAGGAACTGGAGGCGGATGTCGGCATAGGTACCCCAAGGGACGGCTGTCTGACACCATGGGCAAAGGAGGGGGTTTTGCTCTTAAACAGTGTCCTTTCCGTTCGGGAAGGAGAGCCGAAGAGCCATGATCGCCTGGGCTGGCAGAGTTTTACCGATGCCCTGATAAGAGAGCTTGACATGACAGATGATCCTCTCGTATTTATGCTCTGGGGGAAGGATGCAGAGAAAAAGAAAAAAATGTTAAAAAATCCGGGTCACCTGGTGCTGTGCGCCGCACATCCCTCGCCTTTATCGGCAAACAGAGGCTTCTTCGGGTGCAGACATTTTTCGAGGGCTAACGAATATCTCGTCGGTAAAGGTGCTCGGCCCGTAAACTGGGAATTAAACGGAGGCTGCTTATGAAAAAAATTATACTGGCGTCGGCTTCTCCGAGGAGGAGAGAGCTGCTCACCTTGATCGATATGAATTTTGAGGTCATCCCATCAAAGGGGCGCGAGATCATGATATCGAACATTCCGGAGAATGTGGTGAGTGCGCTGTCTGAGCAGAAGGCCTACGAGGTTTGGAGCTGTCTTCCTGACAGGCGGGATCTGATAGTGATAGGCGCCGACACGGTGGTCTCAATAGATGGAAAGATATTGGGCAAGCCAAAGGATAATGAGGATGCTTATTCCATGCTGTCCATGCTCTCCGGAAGAGAACATGAGGTGTTTACCGGCGTCACTCTCATTACACTTGAGAGGGGGGAGGAGATCATAAAGACTTTTTATGAGAGCACAAAGGTCACTTTTATGACTCTGACAGATGAGGAAATATTGGATTACATAGCGTCGGGGGAGCCGCTCGACAAGGCCGGAGCCTACGGTATTCAGGACGGATCGGCAAAGTTTGTCACAGGGATAAACGGCGACTATTACAATGTGGTGGGACTTCCTGTATGCCGGCTGTACCGCGAGTTAAAATCCATAGACGCAAACTTGACAAATGTGGGCTTTTGAGGTATTGTATTTTCATATGTTTATAAATAGGAGGGTATTTTATGAAGACAGTACAGATTTCACTTAATTCAATCGACAAGGTTAAATCATTCGTCAATGACATAACCCAGTTCGATTTTGATTTCGATCTGATTTCAGGCAGATATGTTATCGACGCAAAATCGATCATGGGTATCTTTTCTCTTGATCTTTCAAAGCCTATCGATCTCGCCATCCATTCCGAGGAAGGTGTTGATGAGATCATGAGTGTGATCAAGCCGTATATTGTGCAGTAAAAGACGATTTTGTCTTTGGGGAGTTTTATATGCAGGACTTGAAGAGTACGCAGTACTTCAAGGCCGTGTCTACACAGCAGGTCTCCGTCAAGGAGGTCTTGGATCAGGTATACGCGGCTCTGAGAGAAAAAGGATACAATCCGCTTAATCAGATCGTCGGTTATATCATGTCCGGTGATCCGACCTATATCACCAGCCACGGGAATGCCAGAAGCCTCATCATGAAGGTTGAGAGGGATGAACTGGTGGAGGAGCTCTTGAGCGATTATATACAGGCGCATTATGAGTGACAGGCTTATGGGTCTTGATTTTGGTGCTTTTACAGTGGGCGTAGCCATATCTGATGAGCTGAATATTCTCGCTCACGAGCACAGCACTATCAAAAGACCTCATGAGAAAAAGCTGCGCAGGACTTTCGCAGAGATAGAAAGACTCGTTGCTTTGTATGATATCGGTCGTATCATTGTCGGGCTTCCGGTTTATGAGGACGGCACCGAGTCGGGGCGCTCACTTAAAGCCAGGGATTTCGCGGAGCAGGTTGGCAGGCGTACCGCCATACCGGTTACACTTTATGACGAGAGATTTACCACCGCAAGTGCCCGGGAGATACTTGATATTTCCGGAATTCCAAGAGATATGCAAAAGGAACATATAGATAAAATCGCTGCTGCGATCATACTTCAGGATTATATGGATAATGTATTAAGTAGGGAGTGATGGATTCTCCCTACTCGATTTTTTTCTTAATAGTTTTTTATGCAGCAGGATTAACCTGTGTTACTTATCAGGAGATCAGATATGGGAAGTATAATCATAGAAGATGATGAGTTTGAAACCGGAAGCCTCGAGGTTGATATCTTAGAAAAGACAAAGCTTGCCGGTGAGGAATATATTTTGGCTCTCGATTCCCATGACAAGACCACCGCTTACATCATGCATTTGGTGGAGGAAGAGGGAGAAGAAGGGTTTTACGAATTTGTTGAAGACGAGAATACATTGATAGCATTGACAAAAGTGTTTGCCGAGCTGTCAGATGATATAGATTTCGAGATAGAAAAAAAAGAGGAATGATTTGTGAAGAAAGGACAGTCTAGAAATCCGCGTCTGAAGGTCATCCCGCTGGGTGGACTTGAGCAGATCGGAATGAATATCACGGCGTTTGAATACGGGGAGAGTATCATAGTGGTCGACTGCGGTTTGGCCTTCCCCGAGGACGATATGCTTGGAATAGATTTGGTGATACCGGATATCACCTATCTGTTGGAGAACAAACAAAAGGTAAAGGGCTTTTTTATCACTCACGGTCACGAGGATCACATCGGAGCCCTGCCCTACATACTAAAGCAGATTAATGTGCCTATATATGCCACAAAGCTTACGGTGGGACTGATAGACAGAAAGCTTGAGGAGCATGGCATGCTCTCGGTCACCAGACGAAAAGTGGTAAAATACGGCATGCATATAAATGCCGGTGAATTCAGGGTTGAATTTATAAAGACGAACCACTCCATCCAGGACGCGGCGGCTTTGGCGATATATTCACCTGCCGGCGTCATTGTCCATACGGGTGATTTTAAGGTGGATTACACTCCCGTGTTCGGAGATGCCATAGATCTCCAGCGCTTCGGAGAGCTGGGCAAAAAAGGCGTCCTGGCAGTAATGTGTGATTCCACCAATGCTGAACGCCCGGGCTTTACCATGTCTGAGCGCACAGTTGGAAAAGCGCTTGAGACCATATTTGACGATCACAAGAACAGCCGCATTATCATTTCTACTTTTGCTTCAAATGTGGATCGCGTGCAGCAGATAATAAATATCGCCCACGAGAGGAACCGCAAGGTGGAGATCGAGGGGCGCAGCATGGTAAATATCATTGAGACAGCCAGGGAGCTGGGGTATATCAATATTCCCGACAATACCCTGATATCCGTTGATGAGCTGAAACGCTATCCTGACGAGAGGACGGTGCTCATCACTACAGGCAGTCAGGGTGAGAGCATGGCAGCTATGTCAAGACTTGCCAACGGTACTCACAAGCGTATATCCATAAAGCCTACGGATACCGTAGTCTTCAGTTCCAACCCCATCCCCGGAAACGAGAAGGCAATATCGCGCATTATAAATGAGCTCTCCATGAAGGGAGCCGATGTCATATTTCAGGATGTACATGTATCCGGACACGCCTGCAGGGAGGATATAAAACTGATCTACTCACTGCTTCGGCCGAAGTATTCCATCCCCATCCACGGGGAGTACAAGCACAGAAAGGCTCAGGGCGCCATAGCTTACGAGCTGGGCATCCCGAAGGAAAATATTTTTCTGCTCAAATCAGGAGATGTGCTGGAACTGAATGATTCGGATAATTTCGCAAAGGTGACCGGTCATGTGAAGGTCGGTGATGTGATGGTTGACGGCCTCGGCGTTGGTGATGTGGGAAGCATCGTTTTAAAGGATCGCCAGAGGCTTGGGGAAGAGGGCATCATAATAGTAGTTCTCGGAGTGGACAAATACGACGGACTTCTCACATCGGAGCCGGAGGTGGTTTCTCGCGGCTTTGTCTATGTGAAGGGCGCTGCGAACCTCATGGATGACGCCAGAGAAGTCCTTAAAAATGTGATAAAAGGCTTCGATTTCACCAAGAAGGATTGGAATCGCCTAAAGCTTGTGATAAAGGATGAGCTGGGAAGTTTTGTCTGGAAGGAGACAGAGCGGCGTCCCATGATCATTCCCATCATAATGGAGGTATAGTGTGAAGCTGTCGAGCGTAGCTCTTCGCCTTTTAAATATCAGCATAGTTGCTTTGGTGTGGATTCTGGTTATACTTGTAGCCTACCGCATCGGTATCAGGGCATACGATTTCGGATACAGGGTATTTACCGAGCCTTCCGTGTCCTCTGAGGAAAACGGGCGGGATATACTTGTGACTATAAACGACACTTCTTACTCCGTTGTCGCTGAAAACCTCTATGAAAAGGGGCTGGTGGCGGATAAATATGTCTTTACGGTGCAGCTGTTCATCTCCCAGTTCAGGCTTGACGATGATGACGAGGCCAGGATAAAGCCCGGAGTTTATACCTTAAATACATCAATGGATTACACAGAGCTGATAGCCACTATGGCAGGTATTGATATCGATGCTGCCCTCGCCGGAGAAGAATGATGGATCAAAGCAGGATTGGCATATATGTTTCATCTCTCGATTCGGAAGATCCGTTGTGGCTCAGAAAGCTCCATGACAGGTGTAAGGAGGAAGAGGTTCCTATAATCAGGGACGACATGAAGATGCTTCTCAAATATCTGATGGCTGTCCATTCTTTTGATAAGATCCTGGAGATAGGAACAGCGGTGGGGTACTCTTCCCTGGTAATTGCGGAATACGGCGCTTCATGCGAGATCACCACTATCGAGAATTATCCTCCCAGATTTGAGGAAGCAAAAAATAATATTTCAGAAAGCAAATATTCTGAGAGGATCAGGCTGCTCTTTGGAGATGCTGCCGAGGTTATCGGTGCATTGGACCCTAAAGAGCAGTTTGATTTTGTGTTTATGGACGCGGCAAAGGGACAGTATATCAATATCCTGCCGCTGATACTCTCGCATGTGAAGACCGGTTCTGTTATATTGACCGACAATTGTTTTTTTGACGGTGATATAATTGAATCCAGATATCTGGTGAAGCGGCGGAACCGTACCATACATAAGAGGATGCGGGAATATCTCTACGAGATCACCCACAATGACAGGCTAAAGAGCGTGATACTTCCCGTTGGCGACGGAGCGGCGGTATCTACGGTCATCAAATGATTTTTTGCGAGGTAAATGTTTTATGAAAAAACCTGAAGTGCTTGTGCCTGCCGGATCGCTGGAAGTACTGAAGACCGCGGTCGGATTCGGGGCCGACGCCGTATATATCGGAGGGGAGGTTTTCTCCCTGCGTGCCAAAGCAAAGAATTTCCCGCTTTCCGATATGAGAGAGGGGATAACCTTCGCCCATGAAAGAGGCGTAAAGGTATATGTGACTGTCAATATTTTTGCCCACAATTCAGACCTGAAGGAGGCTGAGGCTTACCTTCACAAGCTTAAAGAAATAGCCCCGGATGCCCTGATAATCTCGGACCCCGGGATCTTTAGCCTGGCGAGAAAGATCGTACCGGAGATAGACATACACATTTCTACACAGTCCAACAATACCAATTATGCCACCTATGACTTCTGGCATGACCTTGGAGCAAAGAGGGTGGTGAGCGCCCGGGAGCTCTCCATAGATGAACTGGCCGAGATAAAGGAGCATATAGGATCCGATATGGAGATCGAGACCTTTGTCCACGGAGCTATGTGTATCTCTTATTCCGGCAGATGCCTGCTCAGCAATTTCCTGACGGGAAGGGACGCCAACAGGGGCGAGTGTACCCATCCCTGCCGCTGGAAGTACGCGCTGGTGGAGGAGACCAGAGAGGGGGAGTACATGCCCATCGAGGAGGAGGAAGGCAAGGGAACCTACATCTTCAACTCAAAGGATCTGTGCATGATAGAGCATATCCCGGAGTTGGTAAGCGCACGTCTGGATTCCTACAAGATCGAGGGCAGAATGAAGAGTGCCCTCTATGTGGCGACCGTGGCGAGAACCTACAGACACGCGGTCGATGATTATTTTGAGTCGCCGGAAAAATATGAAAAGAATCTGCCCTGGTACACTGATCAGATCTCTGACTGTACCTACAGGCAGTTCACCACAGGTTTCTTCTTTGGTAAGCCCGGAGCAGATTCGCAGATCTACGGTGAGTCTACTTATGTGGTTGAGTATGTATATCTGGGCTATGCCGAGGAGATCAGGGATGACGGCTGGGTGCGCGTTACGCAGCGCAATAAATTTTTTGTTGGGGATGTGATAGAGGTTATGAAGCCGGACGGCACAAACCCGTCTGTGAAGGTGGAAGCCATGAGAAATGCGAGCGGGGAGGATATGGACAGTTGTCCACATGCCGGAGAGACCATTTATATCCAACTCCCCGGAGGGGCAGAGATAAATATTTATGATATCCTAAGGGTGAAAAAAACCTGACATGATTTAAGGTGCTTTTACCCCTTGCGTGAGCAGGCTTGCGCATATCACACATTTCTGATATAGTAGCAGATAGAGTGACCGCGGTGTTTGACTAAATTTGGAGGGGTTATGGAAAAAAAATACGTTGGTTATGTGGGAACCTACACTCATGAAAACAGCGTAGGTATACATATATATGATGTGGATGTGGAAAATGGATCAATGGAAAAACGAAAGGTTGTTCCCATTGACAACCCGTCCTATATGGCCATCAGCAGGGATGGAAGATACATGTACTCAACCACCGATGTCGGAGTGACGGGTTACCGTATCCTGCCGGACGGTGATCTCTCCGAGATAAACACGGTAGGTATCGGAGGCATGAGAGGCTGTCACATCGAGATAGAGCCGGACAATTCATTTCTGTATGTCGGCGGCTATCATGACGCCAGAGTCACCATGATGCGGCTGGATTCCGGTACCGGAGAGATACTCGGAGTTTCGGATGGTATATTCCACAAGGGGATGGGACGCTGCATAGCCCAGAGGAGCTCGCGCCCCCATGTAAACTGCGTGCGCCTCACTCCCGACGGAGAGTATCTTCTGGCAGCAGACGGAGGACTCGACCATATCAAGGTCTACCAGGTAGACAAACGCATCGGGAAACTCAACACATTCGATATATTGCGCACGCAGCTTGATTCCGCCCCCAAGGCGCTGATGTTCTCGCCGGACGGACGTTTTTTGTATGTGTTGTGTGAGCTCTTAAATCTTGTGGATGTCTATGAGTACCATACGGGTGAGCATGGCCCGGACTTCACCTTCGTACAGGAGATCACTACCACAGATCCAAAGGATGACGACATATGTTCGGCTGTTGCTATGGACATATCACCGGGCGGGAAATACCTCTATGTGGCAAACGCAGGGGTCAATTCCGCCGTCATTTATTCCAGAAATGAGAAGACGGGGAAACTGTCTCTTATCTGCAATTCAAAGATCTCGGGAGATTTCCCGAAGGGCATCAGGGTATTTCCGGACGAGAGGCATTTCGTGACGTTAAATCACGAAAACAATGAGATCGCCCTCTTTGCCATGAATTACAAGGACAAATATTTTCTGATGCACGGGAAACCCATATCCATCGAAAAACCCAATTGCATAAAGATACTGGAACTTTAGCAGGTGAGAGAGGATTGAGGGGGGTATTAGGTGTCGTAGCTGAATTTAATCCGTTTCACAAAGGTCACAGCTATTTGTTAAAAAAAGCAAAAAAGATCACGGGCGCGGATTATGTAATCTGCGCCATGAGCGGTGACTATGTACAGAGGGGGGAGTGTGCCTGTGTCTCAAAGTATGTGAGGGCAGAGGTAGCGCTCAATTTTGGTTGCGACGTAGTTTTGTCCATGCCGGTGTACTGTTCACTTTCCTCGGCGGGAGAGTTTGCGGAAGCCTATGTGAAGGCGCTGGTAAATGCCGGTATTGATGCATTGGCTTTCGGCTGCGAAGACGAGCGCATCGGCGGGCTGATGGATTATATCAAAAAACACATAATGGGATCCGGCTCCGCCATTGATAGCTGGGCCATGGCATATATGCGGATGGGTGATCCCTATCCGGTGGCCAGAGAGAAAGCCTTCAGAGAGTTGTGCGGCATGCCCGAGGAATTTATTGAGATGCTCAGGAGCCCCAACAACCTCCTGATCTATGAGTATATGAGGACTGTGTGTGAGATGGGCGCGGCGGATCGTATCCGTATGATCCCGATAAAGCGAATCGGCATGGCTCATCATGATGAGGAAGCAGTGGGGGGCTGGATACCCGAGTATCCTTCCGGCAGCTTTATCCGAAAGAAGATGAAGGCAGGGGAGGATATATATGACTGGCTCTCGGTATACAGGTCGGTTCATAAGCCTCTTTTCTGGAGGGATTACTCGGATCTGCTGTACTACAGGCTCCTCACTGCGCCAAAGGGTGAACTGCCGCAGATAAAGGACGTGAGTGAGGATCTGGCGGGGAGGATCACCTCGGAATTTTACAATTTCGATGATCCGGAGGATTATATTCTGCGGATAAAAAATAAGAGTGTGACCTACACCCGTATTTCAAGAGCTTTGATGCAGACACTCCTCAAGCTTCCGAAGAGAAAGGAGAGACCGAATTACTGTTATTTGCTGGGATACAGGGAGGAGGCGGCTGCAGTCCTTCACGAGATCAAAAAAAGGGGCAGGATACCCATGATCACAAAGGCGGCTGATGCCAGAAAACAGCTCAACTGGTTGAATTGTGAGTTTTATCAGATGGATGTAAAGGCAAACGAGCTTTATGTCAGGCTTGCGTCCGTTCCGGGGAAGGAACCGCTCCTCCCTGATTATAAAATGCAGCCTGTCATCGTAAAGTAAGATTGGAGAGATTATGGCAGGATCGACAATAGGAAATCTGTTTCGAGTGACAACCTTTGGCGAGTCACATGGTGAGGGGCTGGGAGTTGTTGTGGACGGCGCTCCCGCGGGAGTTGAGCTGGATGAAGAATATATACAGGAGGTCCTTGACAGGAGAAAGCCCGGAAACAATCCCTTCGCCACAAAGAGAAACGAGGCTGACAAGGTGCATATATTGTCGGGGGTGTTTGAGGGAGTGACCACAGGTACTCCTATAGGAATGGTGATCTACAATGAGGATCAGCACTCGAAGGATTATTCCGGGATAATGAATGTGATGCGGCCGGGACATGCGGATTACGGCTATAAGGTGAAATACGGCATCAGGGATTACAGAGGAGGCGGCAGGGCATCGGGGCGGGAGACTGCATCGAGGGTCGCCGCCGGAGCCGTCGCAAAAAAAATACTTGGCTGCCTGGGAGTGACCGTCAGCGCTTACACGAAATCCATAGGAAATATAGAGATTGACTATTCCCGCTTTGATCTGGCATTTGCATATGAGGATCCCACAGTGATGCCGGATCGGGAGGCTGCCATGGCAGCAGGTGAATTTCTCGAAAAGTGTATAAAGGATTCCGACTCGGCGGGGGGCGTTGTGGAATGCATCGTAAAGGGTGTTCCTGCAGGCGTTGGAGAACCTGTATTCGGAAAGTTGGACGCTGAGCTCTCACGCGCGCTTATGAGCATAGGTGCCGTAAAGGCAGTGGAGATTGGAGACGGGGTTGCCGTTACGGGAAGATACGGCAGCGAGAATAACGACTCCTTTTTCACCCGGGGCGACTCGGTTTACAAGGCGTCAAACCACGCGGGCGGGATACTTGGAGGTATCTCGGATGGGACGGACATCATAGTACGGGCTCATTTTAAGCCCACGCCATCCATCTCGAAGGAGCAGGAGACCATAAACGAAAAAGGAGAAAATGTACGGATAAAGATAAAGGGCAGACATGACCCGATAGTTGTTCCAAGAGCTGTGGTTGTGTCAGAATCAATGGTTGCAATTACGGTTTTAGATGCTATAATGATAAACGCTGTTTCGAAGATAGACAAGCTAAAGCTTACACTGGAGTAAGATAAGAAAACGGCGTTAATATGAGGAGGAATGATCAGATGAAAATTTTAGTTATCAATTGCGGAAGCTCATCTTTGAAATATCAGGTAATCGATTCTGAAACGGAGGCAGTTCTTGCGAAGGGACTATGCGAGAGAATCGGTATAGACGGGCGCCTCACCTACCAGCCGGCAGGCGGCGAAAAAAAGCTCACCGACATCCCGATGCCTACTCATACACAGGCAGTTCAGTCGGTTATAGACGCATTGACTGACGAGAACACAGGAATCGTGAAGTCCCTTGCGGATATAGACGCCGTAGGCCACAGACTGGTGCATGGCGGTGAGAAATTCAAGGAATCCGCCCTAGTGGATGATGCCATGATAGCTGCAATGGAGGATGTGAATCCTCTTGCGCCTCTCCATAATCCGGCAAACCTTATAGGAGTCGAGGCATGCAGGAAGCTTATGAAGGACACACCCATGGTGGGCGTATTCGACACTGCATTTCACCAGACAATGCCTGAGAAGGCTTATCTCTACGGCATACCCTACAAATATTATGAGAAGTACGGCATCAGAAAGTACGGCTTCCACGGCACCAGCCATTCCTTTGTGTCAAAGCGTCTGGCCGAGCTCATCGGAAAGCCTTATGATTCATCAAAGCTCATCGTGGCGCATCTCGGCAATGGAGCCAGCATTTGCGCGGTGGAAAACGGTAAATCCGTAGACACCTCCATGGGACTCTCACCTCTTGAGGGACTCATCATGGGCACCAGATCCGGCGATATAGATCCGTCAGCCGTCGAATACCTGGCAGACAAGGAAGGTCTCGACATGAAGGGAGTGATGAATGTTCTCAACAAACAGTCCGGAGTATATGGTCTTTCCGGAGATGTCTCCAGCGACTTCAGGGATCTTTGGAAGGGCGTGGAGGAAGGAAACGAGCTCTGCAGAAAAGCCCTGGAGGTATTTTCTTATCGCGTGACAAAATATATCGGTGGTTATGTGGCAGCAATGAACGGAGTTGACGCCATCGCGTTTACCGCCGGACTCGGAGAGAATGATTCCGGCATCCGCGAGATGATCATGGAAAACTTCGGATATTTAGGTATAGAGCTCGATAATGAAGCAAACAGGATCAGAGGAGAGGAACAGTGCATTTCTACTCCGTCCTCAAAGGCTGCGGTATGGGTGGTTCCCACCAATGAAGAGCTGGCAATAGCTAGAGAGACCGTGAGAATACTGGGAAAATAATATGGGAAAGCCAGTGATAGAGGTAAAAAAGGCAAGAAAAGTATATGTGATGGGCGAGGAGAGGATTAATGCCGTAAACGGCGTGTCCTTTACCATCGACAGAGGTGAGTTCTGCTGCCTTCTGGGCACCTCCGGCTCCGGTAAATCCACCCTGCTGAATCTCATGGCGGGGATTGAAAAGCTTACATCAGGAGACATCCTGATAATGGGGGAATCCATCAGGGATATGTCGGAAAACCGCCTTGCAAAATTCAGGCAGGAGAATCTGGGCTTTGTGTTTCAGGCCTATAACCTCATCGGCTCCATGACGGCAGTCGAAAATGTGGAGCTGCCTCTGGTGTTCAAACACATGGGCGCATCACAGAGACGTAAAAGGGCCATCGCGATATTAAAAAAGGTGGGGCTGACCAAGCGGATGTACCACAAGCCAAAGGAGATGAGCGGAGGACAGCAGCAGCGTGTCGGAATAGCCAGAGCCTTCGTGGCGAAGCCTGCCATAGTGTTTGCGGATGAGCCTACAGGAAATCTGGACACCAGAACCACCGCTGAGGTCATGGAGCTGATAAAGAGCATGGCGATAAAGCATCACCAGACGGTGGTGATGGTAACTCATGATGTGTCCCTCGCCGGCTATGCTGACAAAATCATCAGAGTTTTGGACGGCAATATACAATCAATAGAGATAAACGAAAACCCTGTAAACCCGGGTCAGTCAGCAGGATCCGAAACATATGAAAAACCGGAGGAATAAATACCGATGAAAAAAAGAATGAGATTGCTTGGGATTATGAGTGTGCTGATGGTGCTTCTGTGCTTTGGCACAGTTGATGTTTATGCCGAAGATATACTGACACCTGTTGAAGGAGGCTCAGGCAGCATTACATATTCGCTTGAGCCCGGTCAGACGGTGCATGTGAGTGTGCCTGTACGCGCTATTTACAATGAGGCTTACGTCTACTCAATAGACGCGAAAACCGAGAGTTCTCTGATCTCCATTGCAAATGTTGCTGTTGTGGACGCGAACGGAAAAGAGATAAATATCTCAAACGGAACCTGGTTCGGCAGGAACACAAACTCAAAGATAGAAATGGATCTGACAGCCGACAGGGCGCTGAAGGCGGGATCAAACAGCATTTCCGTCACGGGTACGGGTTATTATTACGACGGCTCCGAGACTGAAGCAGAGACCGTAAAAAGTTTAAGCCTGATCACGATCCAGACAAAGACATCCACGGAACTGGTGCCTCCCTATCTGGTGGTGACTGACACTTCCTACAGCAAGGCGAATATGATCCAGGGCGGCAGCGCCGATGTAAAATTTACCATCAGAAACGATGGTGAGATCAACGCGCTGAAAGCCTACATTTCCGTAGATTTCGGCGATACCGGTATCGAGCCCGATTACTCGGTTTCCAGAACAAAACTGGGAGATGTTGCCGCAAATTCAAGTATTAATTTTACTGTGCCGGTAAAGGTTTCCGAGACTGCGACGGCCGGAAAGAAGAGCGTCACGGTGACATTGTCATGCAGGGACGCATCCGGAACCGAGATCAGTCCCGTAAGCTATACTGTATATATAAATGTTAAAGAAAACACGGCCAAGGTCGACGAGCCCGTCCTAAAAGTTACTACAAAACAGAACTACGCCGTGATCAGCCGGGAGCAGGTTGTGAAGATTCCCCTGATCATCAAGAATAAGGGCGACGCGATCGCCAAAAATATAAAGATCTCCGCCGTATCCGGACTGGGTTCGGACAGCGGTATCACAAAGAATTATACAGGGGATTATGTAAACGGCGGTTCCATAAAGAAGTCCGACAGCAAGGAGATAGAAATCCCCGTGATTGTCAGTGAGAAGGCTGAGGCAGGCTTAAAGGAGTTCGTCTTCAAGGTTAGCTATACCGACAAGGATGGAAATGCGAAGGAGGATGTTTCCATAACTATCTATCGCATACTCGAGGTGGAGGCCGCCAGCTATAATCTCGAGGTGTCGGATGTGTCACAGAATGTGTCTCATCCTGCTGCCGGAGATGAGTTCACATTGTCATTCATAGTGAAAAATACAGGTACCGAGCAGCTTACGGATGTGAGGGTCACGGGACAAAATTTCTCTTCGGCGACATTTGTACCCGTCAGCGGAGATCCGTATGTCCGGGTGGGCAATTTGTCTGCAGGCGAGACAAAGAAAGTGTCCATCAGGCTGATATGCGGCGACAGTGTCCCCTCCGGGGCAAATGCCGTTACCTTCAATATCGATTATCTGAATTCGGCAGGGACAAAAGTCACCGAGGCGGTGAGCGTCTATGTACTGAATGTCGAGGGAAAAGGAAATTCCACCGGCAGACCGAAGATTATCGTGAGCAACTACGGCACCGATGAGGATGTGCTGAAGGCCGGATCCACCTTTAATTTCAATTTCACACTGAAGAACACGCACACATCAAAGCCTGCCAAAAATATCAAGGTGACACTCTCCCAGAAAGACGCTGTGTTCGCTCCATCCGCCGGAACCAACAGCTTTTATATCGAAGAGATAAAGGCCGGCGAGGAGATAGTCGAAGAGCTTGAGATGAAGGTGAAGAACACCGCGGCTACAGGTGATTATGATCTCTCTGTTTCTGTCGATTATGAATATGACAATATGTCTGAGCAGGAGCTGGAGAAGGGAGGCGTGACCGAGGAAAACCTGATAAAGCTCCATGCCACCGAAAACTACAGACCTGTGATCGAGAATGTCGCGGTTGGCGGTTGGGACGGCTCGGTATATGTGAATGAGCCCACGGATCTCTCCTTTGAGTTTTACAACATGGGACAGAGTAAGCTGGGCAATGTGTTCGTTACCGTAGAGGGAGATTTTGAGCTTGCCAACAACGCGAACATGACCTATGTTGGTGCCATCGATGCCTACGGCCAGCAGGTCGTAAATCCGCAGGTGGTTGCTCTGACAGAGGGTGATGCAACCGGTACTCTGGTGGTTCATTTCGAAGATTCAAACGGTGATGAGATAACCACAAGTCAGGATTTTACTGCCTTTGTATCCACCATGGAATTTGACGGTATAGATGACTATGTGCCGGAGATCCCGGATGGGTACACCATGAATGAGTACGGCGAGATCGTACCCATCGATCAGGGACTGCCTGTCTGGGCGTGGATAGCCATAATCGCGGGCATCGCGGTGGTTGTCATCGTTATCGTGGTGATAGTAGTAAAGGTTGCAAAGAACAAGAAGAAAAAGTCAGCCGCATCGGAATATGAAGATGAGGATAGCGATGATGACAACGGGGATGAGGATTATTGATGAGTATTGCAGATCTCTTACTCATGGGGCTTAGAAACCTTTTCAGGCGTAAGGCCCGTACCATATTGACCATTATCGGTGTTGTGATCGGAACCGTGTCCATCGTTGTCATGATATCTGTTGGCATCGGTGTAAATGAGAGCTTTGATGCCATGATCATGCAGAACGGCAGTATGACCGTCATTGATGTCAGCTCCAACGCATGGGAGGAGGACGAGAGCGGTAATTACACAAATGTCAAGCAGAAGCTGAACCAGGATGTCCTAAATCAGCTGAAAGAGCTTGATCATGTGAAGGCAGTGACTCCCTATATCGTCGATTACAGCATGCAGATAACCAGCGGTAGTTATAGTTTAGGCGGCGGGATCGCAGCCATAGATATGGACTGCTACGAGGAATTCGGTTATCCGCCCCTTGCGGACGGGACCTATCCTAATGCCGAGAATGCCTCCGGAAAGTTTATATTCGGAACCGATGTGGAAAAGACTCTGTATGACTGGAGTGGGATGCGCATGAAGACAAAGGAGCTTGATCCGGAACATGACAAGCTGGAGCTCACCTGTATGCAGTATGAGAACAATTCTCCAAAGCCATTTTCCTACAAGCTCAATCCGATGGATTTTGTGGATATGATGCAGACCGAGAGTTCATTTGACGGTATGTACAATATTTTTGTTGACCTGGAGTTCTACAGGGGCATAATGCAGAAGTACGCAAACACGCTGAAGCTTTCTGACCGTAAAAAGGTCATGAACTCACTGGAGAACTATGACAGTATAAAGCTCAATGTGGATAACCTGAACAATGTAAAGGAGGTTCAGGAAAAGCTCAAGGAGATGGGGCTTCGCTCGGACTCAAACATGCAGTATATCCAGCCTATGAAGGATGTGGCAAACATTCTCCAGATGGTGCTGGGAGCCATTGGTGCCATAGCCATGCTGGTCTCCGCCATCAATATTGCGAATACCATGATAATGTCCATCTACGAGAGAACCAGGGAGATAGGTATTATGAAAGTTCTGGGTTGCAAGGTTTCGGATATAAGGATGCTGTTTCTCTTTGAGGCCGGTATGATGGGACTCATCGGAGGTATCGTGGGGATAATCCTGAGCTATGCCGCCTCAATAGGTATTAATTCCGTGGGCGGTTCGTTCCTGCTGGATGCCTTCGGCTCCGGCGTGGGTATGTCCGTGGGAGAGGGTATGGCAGGTGACGCTCCGCTGTCCGTGATACCCATCTGGCTGCCATTATTCGGAGCGGGCTTCGCCATGTTCGTGGGACTGGTATCGGGATTTTTTCCGGCATTGAAAGCCACCAGGATCTCCGCTATCGAAGCCATGAAATCAGCAGAATAATTGTTGCATTTCTGTTATCATTCGCAGTCGAATCGCGCACTTGCTGTGCCGGATTTGTTATGCGAAGCATTGACTTTATCTGAAAATCCGTGAGATCATAGCGAGTGGCTTTTGACTCTCGCATAATTTGGATCTTTTGACCCTTGTATCATAAAATATTCAAGTCCGCTCCCGGCGGACTTGGCGCCAGATTTGCGGTCGCTTTGCGACCTTCCACTGCAAAATCCTTAGCGCTCTTTGCCGGAGACTTTATCACGGACGGGGTATTCTCCGTTCGTGATAAAAAATGTTGACAGCAGCGAAAAAATTGTGTATATTATTTCTCCGTGAGTAACTTTTGAGGAGGTGTGAAAGATGTCTATATGTCCAAAGAACAAATCTTCCAAGGCAAGACGCGACAAGAGACGCGCAAACTGGAAGATGGCTGCGCCCACACTGGTAAAGTGCAGCAAATGCGGTTCTCTGATGGTACCCCACAGAGTATGCAGGAACTGTGGTGCATATAATAAAAAAGAGATCATCACAGTCGAGTAAGACTGAATCGGTTGAAGGATCGAGATATGGCAGAAGCCCCGGGGGAAACTGTAGATGCACAGGCTTACCCGGGGCTGATTTTGGTTAGGAGCATTAGGATGAGTGAGATCACTGTAGCAATTGACGCCATGGGTGGCGATAACGCTCCCGGGTGTGTGATAGAAGGCACGATCGCGGCTCTCTCTGAGTCTGACGACATCAATGTGATACTGTGCGGTGACAGCGAAATAATTAAAAAAGGATTTAAGGAGCACGGCTTTGAAGGCAGTCTCCCGGACAGGGTGAGCGTTGTTCACACCACAGAGGAGATTGGCATGGCAGAGCATCCCACAAATGCCATCAGAAAAAAGAAGGATTCTTCCATGGTGGTGGGCTTGAACCTGGTGAAGGAGGGAAAGGCTGACGCCTTTGTATCCGCGGGAAATTCCGGGGCGATTTTAGCCGGCGGGACACTTCTCGTTGGAAGACTAAAAGGGATTGAGCGTCCCCCGTTAGCTCCCATAATTCCCACCGCAAACGGTGTGTCAATGGTGATAGACTGCGGGGCAAATATGGATGCCAGACCTTCCTGGCTGGTACAGTTCGCCCAGATGGGTTCAGTCTATATGAAAGAGATAATCGGTATCGATAATCCCAGAGTCGCCATAGTAAATGTGGGAGCCGAGGAAGAAAAGGGAAATGCCCTGGTAAAGGAGACATTTCCTCTGCTTAAAGAGACTAAGGGGATCAACTTCATCGGGAGCATTGAGGCGAGGGATATTCCGGTGGGGTACGCCGATGTCTGCGTCTGTGATGCATTTGTGGGAAATGTCATACTAAAGCTCTACGAGGGTCTTGCGTCTACTCTTATCTCAAAGATAAAGGAAGGCCTGACGTCTACGACACTCTCCACCATAGGCGCAGCTCTTGCGAAGCCGGCTTTAAGGAATACCCTGAAGGATTTTGACGCCACAAAGTATGGCGGAGCGCCGCTCCTGGGATGCAAGGGTCTAGTGGTAAAGACTCATGGCTCTGCCAGGGCCAATGAGATAAAGAACACGATACTGCAGTGCAGGCAGTTTAAGGAGTACGACTTCACGGGGAAGCTCACCCGTGGAATTGGGTTGACAGAGTAGTTTATTTTTATTAGTATATGCCTTGTTGCAGATTTTTTAGAGGAGTAGAAGAAAATGGAATTCGAGAAAGTCAGAGACATAATAGTAGAAGTATTGAGCGTAGATCCCGAGGGTATAACCGAGAATACCACATTTATCGATGATCTCGGCGCAGATTCGCTGGATATATTCCAGATCATCATCGGGATAGAGGAAGCCTTTGATATAGAGATACCCACAGAAGAGGCAGAAAAGATCGTTACCGTGGGAGACGCGGTAAACAGGATCAAGTCAGCGCTTGGAGAGTGATGGTTTTGATGAAACCGCAGGAACAGCTGGAAAAAACAATAGGCTATAAATTTAAGAATGAAAGCCTCCTTACACTGGCTCTCACTCACAGTTCCTATGCCCATGAGCATCATCTGGGAGACACCAGTGAAAACGAGCGGCTGGAATATCTGGGAGATGCCGTGCTGGAGCTTTTGTCCAGTGATTTTCTCTATCACCATTACCCTGACTACAGGGAGGGAGAACTTACCAGGATCAGGGCAGCTCTGGTCTGTGAGGACTCGCTGGGGGAGATCGCCGTGGGCATCGATCTGGGCGATTATATCTACATGACCAGAGGCGAGGAAAAGACCGGAGGCAGAGAGCGCAAATCCCTGCTCTCCGATGCTTTTGAGGCACTGATAGGAGCCGTATATCTGGACGGCGGATTCGATGTCGCATCAAAATTTGTGGAGAGATTTGTGCTGGTAAATACAAAGGATCGCGCCCTCTATCACGACGCGAAATCCCTGCTGCAGGAGGAAACGCAGGGCAGGGGCATGGGCAGGGCCAGCTACGAGATAATAGATCAGTCCGGCCCCGACCACGCAAAAGTGTTTACCGTGGCTGTGTATGTGAACGGAGAGATGATGGGCACAGGCACCGGCAATACCAAGAAGGATGCCGAGAAGAAGGCCAGCTACGAAGCACTGTTAAAGCTTAAGGGAATACGAGAGGAATGATTCGATGTATTTAAAAACATTAGAGATACAAGGCTTCAAGTCCTTCGCGAACAAGCTCACCTTCAGCTTTAACGGAGGATTCACCGGCATAGTGGGGCCTAACGGCTCCGGAAAGAGCAATGTTGCGGACGCCGTTCGGTGGGTGCTTGGAGAACAGAGCGCGAGCAAGCTCCGCGGCGGCAGTATGCAGGATGTCATATTTGCCGGTACTGAAAACCGTAAGCCATTGAGCTTTGCCTATGTCGCCATAACCTTTGATAATACGGATCATGCACTGCCCAGCGATTTTACCGAGATCACAGTTGCCCGCAGAGTTTACCGTTCCGGGGAAAGTGAATATCTGATAAACGGAAGTGCCTGTCGTCTGAAGGATGTACAGGAGCTTTTTTATGATACG
Source organism: uncultured bacterium (assembly GCA_937916345.1). Lineage (GTDB taxonomy): Bacteria > Bacillota > Clostridia > Lachnospirales > Lachnospiraceae > RGIG6904. Next base: position 1,403 of record CALFUE010000145.1, on the reverse strand, counting down.
GGAATAGGAAAGGAAGGCTATTCTATCATAGGACAGGGTCAGATCGAAAGGATCCTGAGCAAACACCCCGAGGAGAGAAGAGAGCTCTTTGACGAGGCTGCGGGGATCGTAAAGTTCAAGCGCAGCAAGGCCGCGACCATCAAAAAGCTGGAGAAGGAACAGGAAAACCTCACCAGGATAAATGATGTGTTAAGCGAGCAGGAGAGACAGCTCGCCCCACTCGAGCGTCAGTCCGAGGGAGCCAGGATATATCTGAAAAAGAGAGAAGAGCTGAAAACTCTCGATATAAATGCCTATCTCATGGATATGGAGAAGATACTCCATGAGCTGGAGATCGTGTCCGATGATATAGAGACTACAGACAGCGAGCTTAATTCTGTCAGGGAGGAAAAGCGCGCGAACGAGAGCGCCTACAATGATCTGCAGATCCGCATAGATGAGCTGGATCAAAAGACAAAAGAGGTGAATGAGGCGCTGGTAAACGCCAACACTACCAGACAGAGTCTGACAGGCACCATCGGCGTGAAGACTGAGCAGCTGAAATCACTTGATAATCTGGAGGTGCAGCTGTCGGAGAGACTCGATTCCGTCGAGAAGGAGGCAGCCAGAAGAAATCAGGAGATCTGTGAGAACAGCGGCAACAAGGAGTCGCTTTCGAAAGCCCTGGAAGAGGCAAAGATAAAGACCGGGGAAGCCGAGAGAAATCTTTCGGAGATACAGGGAAAGCTGAGACATGCCAGGGAAGCGTCTGAGGAGTCAAAGGAGAGATTATTCTCGCTGATCGATGAGGAGACAAAACTTACTGCCGATCTCAGAGAATACAAAACCAGGCTGGAACAGCTGCAGATACGCCGCGCCGACCTGAACAAGAAGAGCATAGAGCAGGCCTCCGTTGATATGGAAAAGAAGGAGGAACTGGTCAGAGCCGAAAAGGAGTGCAATAACCTTCTGGACGAGAGAGAAAAGCTCATCGCAAAGTTGGACTCTGAAAATGAAAAGTTATCATCATGGCAGCAGAAGGAGGACGAATTAAAGAGAACCCTGAACGAGGCCAGAAATGAATATAACACCAAATATTCCAGACTGGAGGCACTGACCAATATCGCGGAGCGCTATGAGGGCTTCGGAAACGCCACCAAGGCGGTGCTGGAGCAGGGCGACCCCAAAGTTATGGGCGTTGTTGCAGATCTCATGAGAGTAGACTCGAAATATGAGACCGCAATAGAGGTGGCTCTCGGAGGAAATATACAGAATGTGGTGACCGACAATGAGTCCACAGCAAAGGATATGATAGAATTCTTAAAGAATGCTATCAGTTTTTTTGTCTGATAGGAAATCTTCGGAGCTCTTATATCAACAACACCTGTTGAGAGTCCAAACCAATAATTTGCTGCTGTTCTCTT
>CALFUE010000144.1 GCA_937916345.1 uncultured bacterium | reverse complement strand
TGTTCCTAAGTTCGGCTTCAAGAACATCAACCATAAGGAGTATTTCGCTGTGAAAGCCACGCCGAACCCGGCGCTGATATCCATATTAAAAGAGTACGGCTGCGGCTGTGACTGCTCATCTCTGGCCGAGTTGAAACTCAGCGAGGCGGTTGGTATAACGGGACACGATATCATGTTCTCGTCAAACGAGACACCTGCAGAGGAATATATAGTTGCCGATGAGCTGGGAGCATTGATAAACCTCGATGACTATACCCATATCGATTTCCTGGAAAAGACGCTGGGAAAGCTGCCTGAAACACTGTCTCTCCGCTATAATCCCGGCGGAGTCTATGAGGTTTCAAACGGGATCATGGACAACCCTGAGGACGCGAAGTACGGTTTTACGAGGGAACAGCTCATCGAAGGCTATCGCACCCTTAAATACAAGAATGTTAAGCATTTTGGCTTACATTCCTTCCTTGTGTCAAACACGGTGACAAACGATTATTATCCTGCTCTTGCCAGGACGCTTTTTGAGTTGGCGGTTGATATAAAGGAGACTCTCGATATCAAGCTTGACTTCATCAATCTCTCCGGCGGAGTGGGAGTTGCCTACCGCCCGGAGCAGACGCCGAATGATATAATAAAGATCGGCGAGGGAGTGAGAAAGGTCTATGAGGAGGTTCTCGTTCCTGCGGGAATGGGGGATGTGGCCATATACACCGAGATGGGAAGATTTATGATGGGACCCTACGGACATCTGGTGACGAAAGCCATCCACGAAAAACACATCTATAAGGAGTACATAGGCGTGGACGCCTGCGCCGCGAATCTCATGAGACCTGCGATGTACGGTGCTTATCATCACATAACTGTCCTGGGAAAAGAGGACGAAGCCTTAGACCATGTATATGATGTGGTAGGAGCTCTCTGTGAGAATAATGACAAGTTTGCCGTGGACAGAAAGCTCCCGAAGATAGATACAGGAGATTATCTGGTCATTCATGATACAGGAGCGCACGGCTTTGCCATGGGCTATAATTATAATGGCAGGCTGTGGTCGGCAGAGCTTTTGCTCAGGGAAGACGGGTCCGTAAAGCTTATCAGGAGAGCCGAGACTTTGAAGGATTATTTTGCCACCCTGGATGTGTTGGGATTGCCGGGGCTTAGTGAATTATATGGTAATAACAATTCCGGATGACCTCGACCTTGAAAAGGTCAGTGCTTTCGCGCAAGGAAAATGCCTGACGGGAGCTTTCGTTTCATTACCGGAAAGGAAGTGCTCCATATCAGGGCAACAGGTGAAGACCGTTACGAGACAGATTGCGATGCCGATAAATGGGAGGAGGTCTGGAAGGATTATTTTGATCTGGACAGGAATTACCGGGCTATAAGAGATGATGCGAGGGGACGCGTGAAATATGTGGATATGGCTATAGAGCGGGGAAAGGGCATCAGGATACTGCGTCAGGATCTCTGGGAGATACTCATCACATTTATTATTTCCCAGAGAAAAAATATTCCCGCGATCTCGGCTTCCGTGGAAAAGCTATGTGCGCTCTATGGTGAAAAGCTTATCAACGGAAGTGAGGAGCTGTATTCCTTCCCCACAGCTGCTGATATGAGGAATGCCACCATTGAGGGATTGCGATCCTGCTCTCTCGGGTACCGCGCGGAATATATACATGATGCCGTGCGCAGGGCAAATGATTGTGAGCTTGATATGGTATCATTTAAGACGTTGGAAGATGATGCTTTGTTTGAAGAGCTCTGCGGTATAAAGGGTGTCGGAAAAAAAGTAGCAAACTGCGTGATGCTCTTTGGTTACGGGAGAGTTGACAGGGCGCCGGTGGATGTCTGGATACAGAGAGTGATAGATGAAAACGGCGGTGTGGATATATTTGAGGATTTTTCCGGATACGCCGGTATAATACAGCAATATTTATTTTATTACAGGAGGTATATTGATGGCTGAGTGGCTGGATGAGGCGTTGTTCTATGAGGTTTATCCCCAGAGCTTTTGCGACAGCAATGCCGATGGAATCGGTGATTTCAAAGGTCTGATGGGAAAGCTTGACTATATTTTATCGCTGGGGTGTAATGCTATATGGATGAATCCCTGCTTTGATTCGCCCTTTATCGATGCGGGTTACGATATCAGGGATTATTATCGCGTCGCCGCAAGGTACGGCACAAATGAGGATTTAAAGGAACTGTTCAAAGCAGTTCACGAAAAGGGTATGCACATGATCCTTGATCTTGTCCCGGGGCATACCTCTGACGAGTGCGAGTGGTTTAAGCAGTCCAAAAAACATGAGAGAAATAAATACACCGACAGATATGTGTGGTCGGATGATATATGGGAGGGTTTTGAGTCTGTGAGCGGAGTTACCGGAGCGATAAGAGGCGGTACCGAGAGACCCGGAACCTGCGCCACCAATTTTTTTAACTGTCAGCCTGCGCTGAACTACGGTTTTGCAAGGAAGGATCCGGATAAGAAATGGCAGCAGGGAGTTGACGAGGATGGGCCGAGAGCCACGGTAAAAGAAATCGAGAAGGTAATGGATTTCTGGCTTTCCATGGGATGCGACGGTTTCCGTGTGGATATGGCTCATTCCCTGGTGAAAAACGACGACGGTCATCTGGCTACCATAAAGCTCTGGCAGGAGATGAGCGGATATTTAAAAGAGAGGCATCCGGATGCCGTGATGGTGTCCGAGTGGGGAGAGCCGGAAAAAGCTCTTAAGGCAGGGTTTGATATGGACTTTCTGCTGCATTTCGGACCCTCGCATTATCTGGAACTCTTCAGGGAGGATAAGCCATATTTTTCCGCCAAGGGAGAGGGAGATATCTCTGAATTCTTTGAGCTGTATGTGAGAAACCTTAAGCTGACAAAGGATCAGGGAGGGCTGATCTGCATACCCTCGGGAAACCATGATATGAGGCGTATGGCGAAATATCTCACGGACGACGAGATAAAGATAGCGTTTATGTTTTTGCTCACCATGCCGGGGGTTCCCTTCATCTACTATGGTGATGAGCTGGGAATGAGGTATGTGGAGGGCTTGTCTTCCGTGGAGGGAGGCTACGAGCGCACGGGTTCCCGTTCGCCCATGGCCTTTGACGCCACTGCGAACGCAGGATTTTCTTCTGCTCCGGAGGAGTGTCTCTATATCAGGCAGGACGAGTCAAAGAGCTATATAAATGTTGAGACGGAAGAGGCAGACCCGGACTCCATATTAAACAATGTAAAAGAATTGATCGGTTTTAGAAGGGAGCATCCGGCTCTCTCAAACAGGGCTGATTTTTCTCTGGTGTACTGCAAAAAGAACGAGTACCCCGTTGTGTACGGCAGATCATGCGATGACGAGGCTCTTCTTCTCATATTCAATCCCGCCGGCAGAAATGAGAAGCTGAGCGACGAAGTTAAGGAGCTCATAAAGGATAAAACCGTTATATTTTCTATGGGAGATGAGCTTTCCGCTGATACTGTTCCCGGAAAGAGTGCCCATGTTATAATGATCAAGTGATGAAATTTTATAAAAAATTATATATGTCTGAATATTATAAAGATCACCTGAACAAGACCGGAAAGGTGATAAAAAAGATAAGAAGGCGGGATATGGTGAATAATGCCTACATCATTACCCTAAGGGAAAAAGGAGGACTCATGGATATTATCTATGCCCCCAGGCTCTATAATAAGTACTATCCCGCGGATGAACTGTACATCATAGGGATCGCGGAGGATTACGAGTCTGCGGCATATCTCGCGGGAAAGATAGCCCTTGACGCCTATGAGGCTACAGGCAGCTATGATGTTTATCATTTTATAAAGGAGGCTTGAGGTTATGAAAAAGAAAGGGTTGGCTCAGGTTCTTTTTATTCCGCTTATTTTTTTAAGCGCATGCGGTTCATTGTCAGGCGGCGCCGATTTTGCCGATAATCTCAGCAAGAGCAATTATGCTGTATCAGAGGCTTCCTATGATGATTATGATTATGCGGAAGATGAAGAGTTATATTACGACGGAGACTATGAATATGAAGTTGGTGCAACCATCACCACCTCAGAAAATGTCTCCTACGACTCTACAGGAAATTCTTCCGCGGTAAACAGGGAGATGCTGGTATACCGCTGTGATCTGTCGATTGATACGCTGGATTTCGAAGGGGCGGTAAGCAGCTTTAAGAATTTGGTGAGGGAGTATGACGGTTTTATCGAGAGTGAAAATTTCGGTGACAGCGGAAGCTTCAGCAATTATTATGTGGAGGTGAGTGACCGCCACTACAGCTACAGCAGCACGGTCCGCATACCGTCGTCGAAATATGAGCAGTTCCTCTCAAATACCGAAGGGATCGGTGATGTGAGATCGAAGAGCTCATATACGGAGAATGTGGCTCCCGAGTACGGCACCGCAAAGTCCACGCTGGAGATCTGCGAGGCGGAGTATCAGAGATATCTGGATATGCTGTCGGATACTTATGATGATGAGGTGGCATTTTCAATACAGCAGGAGCTGACGGAACTCGCCATCAGGATTGCTGAATTAAAGAGCCGTATGGCATCACTGGAGAGCGATGTGGCATACAGCTATATTAATGTCACCATACGCGCGGTGGAGCGCTATTCACCCAACCCGGTGAAAAGCAGCTTTAATGACAGGTTATCCGAGGTGATGAACGAGTCGTTGGAGACCTTTCTTGGTTTCCTGGAGGGAGTGCTGTTTACGATCATCATGTGCTGGTGGTACATCGCGATCATAGCGCTTATCATCCTGATAATAGTGCTCATCGTGAGACACTCCTCAAAGAAAAAGCAAAAGCAGATGATGGCGGCTTCGTATTATCCCTACCTTCCGGCAGGACAGAATGTACCGGCACAGAACGCACCGGCACAGAACGCACC
>CALFUE010000143.1 GCA_937916345.1 uncultured bacterium | reverse complement strand
TAATATCAATGATTTTTTGTAAAGGAGCCGGCTATGAATTATTCAATGCTTCGTTACACTACGGGACGGCTGCTGTCCATCGAAGGACTGCTCTTGATGCTCCCCGTACTGATATCTGTTATCTATCAGGAAGACCAGGGATTAATCTACCTGGCAGTAGCGCTTCCCACCTTTTTCGGCGGACTGCTGATCAGTGCAAAAAAACCTCTAAGCGGTCTGTTTTTCTCAAAGGAGGGGTTCGTTACCGTGGCGCTGTGCTGGATAGCGCTCTCGCTGGTCGGCGCGCTGCCCCTGTTTCTCACTGGCGAAATCCCCAGCTACATAGATTCGCTCTTTGAGACCATATCAGGCTTTACCACTACAGGAGCTACCATAATGGCCGATGTGGAGATACTCTCGCACGCTTCCCGGTTCTGGAGACTGTTCATCCATTGGATCGGAGGAATGGGGGTGCTGGTGTTTATCATAGCCATACTCCCCAGCTCCGGCCGTTCCTCACTGTATCTCTACCAGGCGGAGAGCCCTGGTCCCACAGCGGGGAAACTGGTTCCAAGGATGCGCCAGACAGCCGTGATCCTCTACTCCATCTATCTGGCTATTACGATCATCGCCTTCATCACTCTGCTGATTCTGGGGCTCACCCCCTTTGACTCCCTGCTCCTCGCCTGCGCTACTGCCGGAACCGGCGGCTTCGGTCTCCTTAATTCCAGCTGCGGCGACTACAGCCCGGTCATACAAATAGCCATCAGCATATTCATGTGCGTATGCGCGACAAACTTCAGTTTTTACTATTATTTCCTGCAGAGGAAACCGAAGGAAGCCTTCCGCATGGAGGAGGTGCGCGTCTATGTCACAATAATCGTGATCTCAACCATAATTATTGCGGTGAATATAAACCCGATCTACGCCGACGGCGCCACCAGCGCCAGACACGCGTTCTTCCAGGTTGCCTCCCTCATCAGCTCCACGGGATTTTCAACCGCGGACTTTAATACGTGGCCAAACCTGTCAAAGACAATACTGGTGGTTCTCATGTTTGTTGGCGCCTGCGCCGGCAGTACCGGAGGCGGTTTCAAGGTCTCCAGGTTCGTGATGATCATCAAATCCGCCGCGAACGAGGTACGTTCCATTGTCCATCCCCACAGTGTCAGCACCGTCAGGATGAACGGACGCTCCGTAGAGCAAAAGGTACTGAGGCAGACCTTGAGCTTCCTCACGGTATATATCTCTGTGCTCATCGTCTCAGTCCTGCTGCTTAGCCTTGACAGGGGAGACTTCACCACAAACTTTACCGCCGTACTCTCCTGCCTCGGCAATATGGGGCCGGGTCTGAACCTCGTAGGTCCCTCCGGAAATTACGGTTTCTTTACCGTACTGTCCAAATTCGTGCTGATGTTTGATATGCTGGCAGGTCGTCTCGAACTCTTCCCCATGCTGGTACTGCTCTCTCCTACCCTGTGGCACAAGGGACGCTGATTATAAGCAAGGAAAAACCCCACAGATCAAGGATCCGCGGGGTTTTATTTTTTTATCACGAACGGAGAAATACCTCGTTCGCGATAAAGCCTCCGGCGGAGAGCGCTAAGGATTTGCAGTGGAAGGTCGCAAAGCGACCGCAAACCTAGCGCTAAGTCCACCGGGAGCGGACTTGAATTTTATTAACTCTGTCTGAACAGATCTCTGTACCACTCAAGAGTCTTTATATAAGCGCCATAGACTGCATCCATTTCGATCTTGTCCAGAACCATGACTCTGGAAACCTCCTGCCATGAAGCGTTCTCGTAAGCCTTGACGAATCTGAGCATCGGAGCCAGATTTCCTTTGTCATTTAAGAGGGCATCGGAGATATTCTTTGATACCTTTACGACCTTTAATGCCTCTTCCATAGGCTGATCCAGCATGATGTCCAGCACTGAAAACATACCTGCCAGGAAAAGCTCTGAGGCGAGGCCTGCCATCTCGAATATGGAAGCGAGGTTTTCTGAGAATTTAGCGCGGAGAAGGGAGATTCTGGTAATCTCACTGGGCTTGTCCGCACAGAGCTCCTTGGTTACCGCAGTGTTTATCCATTTCTTCAGCTCCTGCTGTCCCAGCATGGCAGCTGCGTGAGAGACGGAGGTAATGCCTGCGTTCATAGTCATCCTGTTTACCATATCCAAAAGGGATATAACCAGAGCCGTATCCCGTCCGATGACATCTGCCGCCGTAGTCAGGTCGAAATCCGGAGCGTTCACGACATTTAAGAGCTCGATGTAATTGATCTTTAAGGGGGCGATCTCTGTAGCCTTTTCCGTGACAGGCATACGGAAGAAATCTCCCTCGTACAGGTCATAGCCGCCATGCTCCTTCAGCATATCATAGTCATCCTGAGTGTTGACATTTACAGCGATCAGGCGAAGGTTCGGATAAACCTTTGAGAGAATGCCTTTTGCGTTCTTGATGTTGATCTTTTTGTGATCGAGAAGCAGATAATCCATCATCAGAAGTATATCTCTGTATGCCTCGAACTTGTCGATGGTAATCTTTCGGATCGCTGTCTTAAAGCCCTGCTCCTTCAGCTCCCTGATGCGTTTTACATATGTCTCGTCAGGCTTGATGCTGTTGTCAAACAGAAGGACGATGCGCTCGTTGGGAGCATCCGTCTGACTGTCGATATTCGCAAATACTGAAATATTGTTTATCTCGATGAAGACATCTGCCTTATCCCCGAGGGTCTCTACGCCGGTGCTGTTTATGATATCAAAGCCGACGATATTTGCGGCGCCGTCGTACCTTCCGCTTCCGGCAAAGCCCGGGTTAAGCAGCAGATTCTCTCTCTGCGCAAATACCGAGTACGCGCAGACATTCATCCTGTCGTCGAATAATGGTATAAGAGTCGCAAGCATGTGTTTCTCCTTTCGATATTGCGTCATATTCATGACATATACAGCTATAGTAAACGACAAAGTTCTTTTTACTTTGTCGTTTACTGCGCCGGATTTTAGC
>CALFUE010000142.1 GCA_937916345.1 uncultured bacterium | reverse complement strand
ATACGCACCGAGATACGGAAGATTTCTTAAAAGATTGTTACTATTCACAGACAATTACCATTTTTTCCTATCCAGGTATAAAGAAAAAAATATAATACCCGATATAGTTTAAAGGTGAACAGTAACCTGATTGCAGCCTACCGAGGAGGTGATAGCATGGATGCACTCATGTCAATGGTTACTCCGATCACCACATCTTCGCAGACAGGGGATGACATGCCCAGGAGAGAGATCGAGCCAAGAAAGGTTTCCGGCCAGCCGGCGGTATCGTTTCACGATCAGTTTCAGACCATCTATTCCGCGCCTGAAACCGGAGAAGTGACAAAACTTGCTCCCACTACCCGATTCAGACCTGCTGCGATGTTCCTCACATGATTCTTCTGTAATATCAGAAGGGATTACGCATGAATTTCTCTCAAACAACACAAAAGTATAGTGAACGACAGAATTTTTTCTCGTTCACTATAAAAGGACGACCGACGGGCCGTCCTTTTTACGATTCGATCATTTTCAGATCACTTTTGAGGCGTCAGCGAAAAATCGACCAAAGTCAGTTTCCCGTTGAAATACTGCATTTCGAAACGGCATGGTACTGTCTCACGCTCGAAGGCAGCGGCACCGCCTCGTGCATCTGATCCATTTGAGTTTTTCCTGATCTCGGAAACCAGTTCCTTAAATGAAGAATGCGACATTTTGTGCCCTCCCTTCTCTCCGAATACAAGATATTGTATATGTTGGGAGAAAGCTTGTCAATATATAAAGAAAAAATCCGTAAAAAAAAGGACTCCCGATTTTCTCGAAAGTCCCTTTTATTTTTCGCAGGCACTTGCGCCATGATCCTGTTTTGAAATGTGATCCATATCTTTTCTCCTCTTAATTATGCGTATTTTCTTGTGACGGGTTTGTTGTAGGTGGGAGGGGGAGCCTTTCCCATTTCCCCGGTTGGGATGTAGACCGCCGCGTATTCAAGTGTTTCCGGAGCGTCCTTTTCTTTTGGCTTCAGCCCTTTTTTATATTCCGTTTTCCGTCTTTTTTCCCGGTTGTGAGTCTCAGCTGTCATGGCTACCGGTGCTACGATGGTCGTGAATGTGGTGTAAGCATCCATTCGTATCACCTCCTTTACGATATGCAGATCTCCTTGTACTATTTATATCGGCATAAATCGTGTCCAACCTTATGCATATTTTTGTCATCCCACTCATCGAATATCTCGATGGCGGGATCATTTATCAGCTCTGTATACAGCTCGCTCCCATAAAATTCCTCTATAGCCTTCACATCCCTGGCGGGTCCCCCTTCCACTGAAGTGTAGATGCTTAAGTTTATGTGCTTAAAGAGAGGTTTTGCGGTTTCAATATCCGATTTCAGCTGCTCTATGCTCTGCCATTCCATCCCGTACATCAGATTGATCCACTCATAATATTTCGCGATATCTGAGGGAGATACGCCCGGCAGTCCCTTATTTAGGATATCCTCTCTAATATGCTCATCGAAGGTTTCCACCCCGCACCTGAATGTGACGCTGATCCCCTTTTCCCCGAAAAACTCAGTAAAATAGATATTATTCTCCCGAAAGATATAATGCCCCTCCAGAATAATTGTGCTTATCCCTGTATTAACGCAGGTTTGCCTGATGAGATTCAGCGTAGTGAAAGAAAGTTCCGTATAGGAGGCAGAGCAGGTCACATCAAGAGTCGTGATACCGATTTCTTTTCCCTTGACTTGTGATAAGACTTTTTTATTCAGAATGTCGCCGGTGAGGACCGTGTCAGCCTTATCCTTGCAATAATCACAAAAAGTACACTTTCCCCAGGAGCAGCCCATGGAGACAAGGAGCACATGTTCTCTTGGAAGTGAAGATTTCAGGTCTGACTGATAGCGAATGAGATCCTGTATCACGCCGGAATACCCTTTGACTTGTTGTCGGCGCAATCCTTATTGATGTGATCCAGCAGTATGCCTGATCTCTTGTAGAAATATTTAGAGAAGTACAAAAACGGTGTATCGCAGGCCGCGATGGTTATCTCGATGACAGAGCCGGTCAGCGCGATCTGTATACAATAACTTAATGGAAAAGTTCCGACAAATGCCAGTATGGCGAAGGCGAAATTCTCCAGACAGTTGCAGACGATGGTGGAGACATTGTTTCTGAACCACATGTACTTGCCGCCGGTCTTTTCCTTTATGTGCTGGTACAGCAGTACATCGCCCCAGTTGGACAATATGAACATAAGGCCTGAGGCAGCCGTGATCCTGACAGACATGGCGAATACATTTCTCATACTCTCGTCCACGGTGTCATAGGTGTTGGGGACAAAGAGCTGTGTGATCTGCGCGAAAAAGATATAAAGCACCAACGCCGCCGCGGAGAGCTTTACCGCGGTCCGACCGGACTCCGCACCGTATTTCTCGTTTAATATGTCGGTTGCCAGATATGTGGACGCAAAAAAAACATTTCCTAGTGAAACGGAGAGCATGCCGAGGTCGATCTGCTTTGACACCTGTATGTTCGCGAATATTACCGCGATGGCCATCCAGGTATACAGACCGGCCTTTCCGAAGAGCCTGTCCATCAGGACGACGCCGGAAAAGCATATTATCAATTCTATGATGCCGTACAACAGATTCATATTATTAAAACCTCACGGGAAGTAAACTGATTAAGCACTTTTGTAGATGCAGATGCGGTTTTTGCCCTTTTCCTTTGCCTGGTAGAGAGCCTGGTCGGCCAGCACCACCAGATTGTCGATGTCCTCGCCGCTCCCAGTCTCGGAGATGTCGAGAAGCCCTACGCTGACAGTCATCTGAAACTGTCCGTCGATTCTGGTGTCGTGGATCCTTTTGGACATCTCAGCCAGCATTTTCCCTGCCACAGCGGAAGGTCCTGTCATAACGCCCACGAACTCGTCACCGCCCCATCTGCAGGCATAGCCGGTGGGTCCTATGGTGCGTAGTATATTTTCGGTCAGGGTTTTTAATGCCTCGTCTCCGGCGGAGTGACCGTAGACATCGTTTATCCTCTTGAAGAAGTCTATATCCAGTATGAACAGGCACATATTCTCTCTGTGTTTCAGGTAGCAATTCTGCAGATACCAGGTCTTGAAGGTATTTCTGCCGGAGAGTCCTGTGAGTGCGTCTCTTGATGCCAGGCGCAGATCTCTCCAGATCCTGATGCGGTTTTCCACGAAGCAGCATACCAAGAGGATATCCACGCTCTCCTCTTTGCCCGCGATGGGGATGATCAGTTCATCTCCGTCCCACAGCTCCACCGTCTCGTCGGGCTTTAACATCTTTCTGCGGAATATGGTGCCGTTTGTGGTATTCGCGGCGGTGTAGGTCACACCCGCTTCAGAGGTGTCGAAATAGCCGTGGCATCTGGATACATACTTGTTTGTAATGGGAATATCGGGGATCCCTGAGTCGCCGGGGCGTCCGATCATCTGGTGTCCTTCCAGACCGAATTCCATTATCTCGTGTTCACAGCACACGAAAAGTCGGGGATTTTCCGCAAGAGTCGGAGAAGTCCCCAGATAGTCATGAGCTGTTTTAAATAGTAAACTTGTTTTCTGCTGATCCATAGATTTAACGATAACGCGTTTTTTTTCAGCGGTCAATCATCAATTTAAACAATATTAGGTTGGAATTATACTTCTTTATATCCAAAACTTTTTCCGATTTTGACATGACCAGAGAGCATGCCATCTCTCCCGTGGTGTTCGACGTGGTCATGATAAAGCTGCCGGCAGAGAGCGCTAAGGCTTTGCAGAGGAATTGTATAAATACTTTTGTCGCCTGCTGTAAATTCCACCAATTTTGACATATATGATAAAAAGTGGTATAGTAGTTCGAATTGTAGGATTTCACCCGCAGGATGGGAGAATTGTTTTATGAAGATACTGGTTACAGAGGACGAGGAGGATCTCTCGGAGGTCATTGCCGCGTTCCTGGAGAGGGAGGGCTATGAGGTGGAATGTGCCTACAACGGCCTGGAAGCCTTGGAAAAGCTCAAGACCGCGCATTTTGACGCCGTGGTTATGGATATCATGATGCCC
>CALFUE010000141.1 GCA_937916345.1 uncultured bacterium | reverse complement strand
GCTTTCTCTTGGTTCCTGCGAGCCGTGAGGTGTATTCACAGGCTGCCAGGGAGGGGCTGATAGATATTTTTATGGAATCAGGCGCAATAGTAATGAATCCCAATTGTTCGGTGTGCTGGGGGGCGTGTCAGGGAGTGATCGGCGAGGGAGAGACATTGATCTCCACCGGAACCAGGAATTTTAAGGGTCGCGCGGGACACAAGGATTCCTTCGTGTATTTGGGCTCCGCAGCCACAGTCACGGCGTCAGCTATCGCCGGTGAGATACAGGAGGCGAGATATGAGTAGTAGTTTTAAGGCAAAGGTTTTTGTGCTGGGGGACGATATCGATACAGATATCATCATTCCCACGGATTATCTGGCTCTTCCGACCATCGACGACATGAAAAAATATGCTTTCTCTCCCCTGCGCCCTGAGCTTGCGGGTTTAATCGGGGAAGGCGATGTCATAGTTGCAGGAAAGAATTTCGGCTGCGGCTCATCCAGAGAGCAGGCGCCGGAGATAATAAAGGCTTTAGGGGTTAGAGCAGTGATTGCAGGCTCTTTTGCCAGGATATTTTTCAGAAATGCCATCAATAACGGTCTGCTCTTGATAGAGAATGACACACTCTCAAAGGATGTGAAGGAGGGAGACGAGATAGAGGTACAGGTAGGCGAGGCCATCCTTTACAATGATAAGCGATACGAGGTGGCGTCACTTCCTGAAAATATCCTTGAGATACTTAATGCAGGCGGTTTGGTAAATGCAATGAGAAAGAGAAACGGATTATGATCAGGCAGCATACGGTTATTGAAAAGATAATAGGAAGGAACGCCGGATACGATGTGAAGCCCGGGGATATTGTGACGGTGTCGGCGGATCGTGTTATGATCCATGATATTTTCATACCCTTTGTGTCAGGTAAATTTGAGGAGATGGGCTTTAAGAATGTCTGGGATCCTGAAAAGATCGTTCTTATCTACGATCATCTGGTTCCCGCATCTACTACTGATGACACCAGACATTTCCGCGAGGGAGATGCCTTTGTGAAAAAATACGGACTTATTCATGTGCACAGGAGCGATGGGATATGCCATCAGCTCATGACTGAGCAGGGCTATGTCAGACCACTGGATATAGCATTCGGTACGGACTCACACACCACCACCTATGGCTGTGTGGGTGCATTCTCCAGCGGTATCGGATATACCGAGATGGCGGGGATATTGGGCACAGGTGAGCTCTGGGTCAGGGTTCCGGAAACCATAAAGATAGAGATAGATGGTAGTTTTCAGGACAATGTAATGCCAAAGGATGTGATCCTTCGCATTATAGGTGATCTTACAGCTGCGGGCGCTACCTACAAGGCTCTGGAGTTTACCGGAACAGCTGTCTTAGAGATGTCCGTTGCGGGACGTATGACTATGTCAAATATGGCGGTCGAGGCGGGAGCCAAGTGCGCCATATTCTCACCTGATGAAAAAACTGCCGAATACTGCGGGATAGAGCTTACGGATGAGATGAAAGAATTGAAGGGTGATCACGACGCGGTATATGAGAGAGTGATAAAATACGACGCGGCTTCATTTGTGCCTGTATGCGCGTGTCCCTCTCAAGTGGATGACATAAAGCCTGTTTCAGAGCTTACGGAAATTACCGTGGATCAGGTATTCATTGGCTCCTGCACAAACGGAAGATACGAGGATCTCCTCGCTGCTGCCGAAATATTAAAGGGTAAAAAGATCGCGCCATTTATGAGGCTTATAGTAACTCCCGCGAGCAGGGATATTTACAGGAAGGCTCTGGGAGATGGATTGATCGATATATTGATGGATGCAGGGGCGATTGTCACTCACCCCGGATGCGGTCTTTGCTGCGGCAGAACAGGCGGCATCATGGCGGATGACGAGGTTATTGTAGCCACAAACAACAGGAATTTTCTGGGCAGGATGGGTTCCTCAAAGGTAAGGATATATCTGGCAAGCCCTAAAACCGCTGCAATGACTGCCCTGAAGGGGTATATTTCGGAGGCTTAGGTGGCTAGAGGGCTCTTTCAGACAAAGAAGAAGGACGGGACTGTTTACTATCGGGTGAACATATCCTTTAAGGGACATCATATTTCTTTGGGGAGTTCTGAGGACAAGAGCAGGGCGTCAAGGATATACGAACAGGCCAGGGTGCTGACAGTTGATGAGGAATTCAGCGAGAAACCGGCGGGAGGCATAGTCTCCGTGACAGAAAGGATCGGCAGGATCCTTGTGAAATATGATGAGCTGAATTTTGAAAAGGTTGTAAGCATTACAAATCTCAGGGATAACGGTATCTATATCGGCAATCCCATATATTTGCTGGAGGGTTTTTTCCTGTATTTTCTGAAGCCCTCAGAGGTGCTCAAATTTGACAGGGATGATCTTTTTTATTATTCTAACCACAGGATTATGAAAAGGGGAGGACGTCTCTTCGTCAACGATTTCGGAATGCAGGTGTCGGTCCTGGCCAGATACGGAGTCAGGGGGCATGGCGTGAAGGGCGTGGATTTCGTTTTTTCTAATGGGGATGAGACGGATCTGCGCTATGAGAATATCCAGATCATCAATCCTTACAACGGGGTTTTTAAGGAGGATGACAGCGGAAAGGTGAGCTTTACCGCAAAGATCCATATAGATGGATACTGGCTGTTGGGCAGTTACCCCGATGCGGTCACGGCTGCCATAGCTTATAACAAGGCTGTGGACATGGCTCACGCCGCAGGGATAAAAAAAGATTACTCACAGAATTATATAGAGGATATGAGCGGAAAAAATTATGCCGCCATTTATTCGGAGCTTAATATATCAAAAAAATACCGTAATTATTTAAGGGAGATCATGAAATGAAGGTTATGTACAGGAGCACCAGAGATAACAGTTTGAATTTAACGGCGTCACAGGCTATTCTGAAGGGATTGTCTGAGGACGGAGGGCTGTTTGTGCCGGATAATCTTCCCCCATTCGACAAGAGTATGGAAGAGTTTTCCCGGATGGATTATCAGACGATAGCCTATGAAGTGATGAAGCTTTTGCTCGGTGATTTCACTGAGGAGGAATTAAAGAGCTGCATCAGAAATGCTTATGGATCCGGATTTGACACTGAGCTTCTTGCGCCGCTTCATCATGTGGGGAATGCATCCTATCTCGAGCTGTTCCATGGACCGACCATCGCCTTCAAGGATATGGCGCTGCAGATTCTGCCGCACCTCCTGGTTACCTCAGCTAGAAAGAATGATGTCAAAGATGAGATAGTGATCCTTACGGCTACCAGCGGAGATACCGGAAAAGCCGCAATGGAAGGCTTTGCTGATGTAGAGGGCACCAGGATCGTGGTTTTTTACCCAAAGGGCGGAGTATCAAAGGTACAGGAGCTCCAAATGGTGACTCAGAGGGGAAAAAATGTTAAGGTCGTGGGCATCAAAGGAAATTTTGATGAGGCTCAGACCGGTGTAAAGCAGATATTTTCCGACAGGGAGCTGGAAGAGAAGATGCAGAAGCAGGGGTTTCGGTTTTCCAGCGCCAATTCGATAAATATTGGGCGTCTTGTACCGCAGATTGTTTATTATGTATACTCCTATGCGACGCTCTTAAAACATGGGAGGATATCGAAGGGGGAAAAGATAAATATTGTGGTTCCCACAGGTAATTTCGGCAATATCCTGGCAGCCTGCTACGCAAAGAATATGGGGCTTCCCGTGTCAAAGCTGATATGCGCCTCAAATGAGAACAAGGTGCTCTTTGACTTCTTCGAGACCGGTGTATACGACAGGAAAAACAGGGAATTCAAGCTCACCAGCTCGCCATCCATGGACATACTTATATCGAGCAATCTGGAGAGGCTGATTTACCATATCGCCGGGAATGACGATAAAAGGACGAAGGAGCTGATGAGAGCACTGACAGATGGAGGTGTGTATGAGATCACTCCTCAGATGAGAGAGGGGTTAAAAGATTTTTGTGCGGGCTATGCCACGGAGGAGGAGACCGCATTTGAGATCAGACAGGTATATAACGATGCCTCCTATATCACGGACACACATACCGCTGTTGCCGGCGCGGTCTACCGCAAATATGTGAACGCGACGGGGGATAAGGAGACAAAGACTGTCATAGCGTCTACGGCTTCTCCCTACAAATTTGCGAAGAGCGTGATGAGTGCAATCGATCCTGCTTACGGCGGGATGGATGATTTCGAGCTGATAGATGAGCTGGAGAAGATTAGTAATGTAAAAACCCCCGCAGCCGTGGAATCTATACGTAATGCGGAGGTTCTGCACAACAATGTCTGTGAGGTCTCACAGATGAAGGGTGCCGTTATTGATTTTCTGAAGTAGTTTCATCTTTTGATATGTCATTTGATTTTTCTTCGGTTTTCTTCTTTTTCTTTTCCGGGAGATTGGCAGAGATAAGGAATCTGATATCTCCGAAGGGATAAGTTGTAGTCAGAAGAAAGCTGTTTCCCGTGATGCTGACCGCGCCGCTGTAGATAGACTGTGGTGCGGTCAGCTGCATTTCAAGACCAAAATCCTTTGACATATTGACGATGAACAGGCCGTTGTGGAGATTGATGAAATCCTCCAGGGATGCGGCTACAAATTCATCGAATACATTGAATTCCTCGGCCACATAGCGGTTGGCAAATTCTATTGCGGTATTTTCAGCCATCTCGATGGTCAGCGTTATGGGGCGATCGTGGATCACAGTTTGCGATGAGCTGCGGGCGAGGGTTATCATTCCGCCTGTCACTACTTCGCCGACGGTAAAGTCAGTGCCTATGAAGCGCACCAGGTTGCGGAACAGCAGTTTCAGAAAATCAGACATATGGTCGTCAGCAGGGAGATTCAGATATTGGCATATCGATTGTGATATCTCGCCTGCGGAGGCGAAGTCGTCGTCAGTGTGCTCCTGATCGTATTGTCTTTGGTAGTTTGCCAGCATGGTGCAGAAGAGCTCATCGGAGATCAGGTTCTTCTCAGTGAGTATCTGGCCCAGCAGCATATATTGAGGCGGCTGGCAGGTGAGGAGTTCGTCCAGATCCTTTCTGGTGAGATAGCCTTTTTTGATGGCAAGCTCGCCGAAGGGGAGATCCTCGTGAGTTTGCAATACTCGTATCTCTTCAACCTGATCGGGTGTCAGGTATCCGAAATGCACTGCCAGAGCTCCAAGCTTTTTTCGGGTCTTCGCTTCCTCCTGCATGGCGCCCATCAGGTCTCTGGGTGAAATGATGCCTTGATTTAACAGATATCCGCCAAATAGTTGTGTAAACATATTCAGTCCTCCTACGGGTTAAATATCACTCCACATCATCAAATTCGTATTTGAGCAGCAGCTTCAGGTCATCTGAAGTAAAGGGTTTCTGGATGAATCCCCGCGATCCGTTGCCGAGCACATGCTCTAGATTGCTCTGGGTACCTGCGGATGAAACGTAGATGATGTTTGCGTCCGGGTCGAAAGCTGAGATCTCATCACCGGCAGCCAGACCGTCTTTTTCGGGCATAACTATGTCGAGAAGGACGAGATCGGGGTGTTCCTCTTTATAGAGCCTGACAGCCTCTATTCCGTCGGAAGCCTCAAGATATGTCTTTGCCCCGAAGGCATCCAGGATCTTTTTTGTCATGCGTCGGGCAAGCGCGGAATCGTCAACAAGCAGTATTTTTGCGTCTGAAATATTCATAACAATAACCTCCATATCATACAATTGATGTAATTTTAGCACATTGCACAAATACTTGCAAATAGTTTTTGAGATGTTATATAATAATGACGAAATTTTTGCTGCTGTTGGGTACCAGAGGAGGTGGATATGCAGATTCAGAACATTCCTATCGAGGAGGCTTTTGAGAATGCGGGAGAATGCCCGTTCTGTTATATTGAGCGGCGTACGGAGGACCACATGATGGATTTTGTGTTGGGGCACTCCGCCAGCTATATGGAGCCGGACATCAGGGACATGACCGATCGAGAGGGCTTCTGCAGACAGCATTTCAAAAAGATGTATGACTATGGCAATGCCCTGGGAAATGCCTGGATACTAAAGACAATGTATCTGAGAAACATAAGCGAGATGAAGAAGGAGTTCAAGGATTTCAAACCTTCCGGAAGGAGTCTGTTCAAGAAGGACGGAGAGAATTCTATCGCCGAATGGATACGGGGGAAGGAGAAGAGTTGCTTTATCTGCAGCGGTGTAGCCACTTCCTTCGGGAATTACATGAAGACATTTTTTTCCATGTACAAGGAGGATCCGGCGGAATTTCTGAAGCGCATAAAGGGAACAAAGGGCTTTTGTCTGTCTCATTTCGCAGTGTTGATAGAGCAGGCGGACAAGTCTTTAAGCAGGCAGGAGCTCGATGAGTTTTACCGCGCCGTGCTTCCCCTTATGGAGGAGAATATGGACAGAGTTTATGGGGATATTTCCTGGTTTGTGGACAAATATGATTACAGAAACCGGGACGCCGACTGGAAGAACTCAAAGGACGCCATTCCCCGGGGAATGTTAAAGTTAAAGGGAACGGATCCGTCTCTGCCGCCACACACACTTGACAGGTAAATGCTGCATACGTTAAAACATGGCTGTGAATAGTAACAACCATGTGAAAAAATTGTTACAAAATAATATTGATTTTAGCAGGGAATATATTGTATAATACTCGATAGTTTTTGCGAAATACATTTTAGAAAAGGAGAAGTAATATGGCAAATGTAGATTTATCACAGTACGGCATCAATGATGTCAAAGAAATCATCTACAATCCTTCTTACGAGTTTCTTTATGAGGAAGAGATGAAGAAGGATCTTACAGGCTATGATAAGGGACAGCTCACAGAGCTTGATGCTGTCAATGTTATGACCGGTATCTATACAGGACGTTCACCCAAAGACAAGTTCATTGTGGATGACGAGAAGAGTCATGATACTGTTTGGTGGACATCAGAGGAGTATCCCAACGACAATCATCGCGCTACTGCAGCTGCATGGGATGCCTGCAAGAAGCTCGCTGTAGAGGAGCTCTCAGGCAAGAGGCTCTTTGTTGTGGATGCTTTTTGCGGTGCAAACAAGGACACCCGTATGGCAGTCCGATTTATCATGGAGGTTGCATGGCAGGCACACTTTGTAAAGAATATGTTCATCATTCCGACAGATGAAGAGCTGGAAAGCTTTGAACCGGATTTTGTCGTATACAATGCATCAAAAGCCATCGTTGAGAATTATAAAGAGCTTGGCCTGAATTCTGAGACAGCAGTAGCATTTAACATTTCCAGCCGTGTTTTTTCCGTCAGCATCTGCTGGAAGGAACCATAATCCAGATCGCCCGATGTCGTGACAGGAACGATCCGCAGCTTTGCTTTACGCCGCCTGCACGCCTCCTGCCAGGGAATCAGATTGGCATGGTGCTCCATTTCCGTTGTGAGGATCTCATCTCCGGGTTTCAGCAGGCCGAAGGAGAGGCTCCGCGCCAGGAGATTGATAGAATCCGTAGCGCCGGAGGTGAAAATGATCTCTTCCGGACGCTCAGCGCCGATGAACTCCTGGAGAATACATCGGGCCTGCTCCATCTCTTCGGTGGACCGCTCAGACAGCGTATGGATTCCCCGGTGGACATTGGCATGGTCATGGCGGTAATGGGCGCACATTTTTTCCAGCACCGGCTCCGGCATCTGGGTCGTGGCAGCGTTGTCCAGATAGATAAGGGGCCTTCCGTTCACCGTTTCCTCCAGGATCGGAAAATCACGGCGAATCTCTTCCGGCGTCCACATGGGTGATTCCTCCTTACGGCTTGGCCCCGCTGCGATGGCGCAGCGGGGCTTTTGCTTATTCCTG
>CALFUE010000140.1 GCA_937916345.1 uncultured bacterium | reverse complement strand
GTCTCTGTCTTTGCGGCCTCTGTCTCTGCCCTTGCGTCCTCTGTCTCTGCCTTTGCGACCTCTGTCTCTGCCCTTGCAGCCTCTGTCTCTGACCTGGCAGTTTCCAGCTCTTCGAGAGCAGCTTCCACCTCCGCCCGGGCATTTTCCGCGTCGGAACGAGCGGCTTCTGTCTCCGTTTGGGCACTCTCCAGCTGTCCACGATAATTTTCAATCTCTGCGCCGAGCCCGGAGACATCCTCCTCCAGCCTGCTCAGTTCATCCTCTATAGCTGAATACGAGCCATATTTATCCAAAACCATATCCTCTTCCGTATACTCATCGACCCTTATTATGATCTCGTCCGTAAAGCCATCATACGACTCTGCCATAAGACTGATAAAACCCTTCGACAGATCCTCCGCTGTCACCGCTTCCCCCGCAGACAAAACCGTATACATATCCGCAGGCAAAAGCTCTGCATCTATACCCGCAAAGCTTCTGTATACATATATATTCTCCTCTTTCGGAGTACATCCTGTCTTTACACGTCCATCGTACTCACCATGTATCCCTGTTTCATCACCGAGAAGTTCTGTAATAACCATCTCCGTATCAAGCAGCTCAATGATCAGCGATTCCGAGGAGCCCTTTATGAAATCATATGTTTCCGTATTCAGGGATGCTGCAACCGAAAGCTCAGATATCTTCGCACATATCGTTGATTCGTTCAGATCCAAAAGGCTCCCTGTTTCATACTCATCAGATGTATGATACGCGAGCACACGCACATTTCCTCCATATCCCAGCGGACTTTCCGAATCCTTGTTAAACCTGAATACCGTGGCAGGATTCATCACAAACACGGTATGATCGGACATCTCACCTGTCATTTGGATCTTTACATTCCAAAGTCTCTCGACATTTTTTACCTGTGGTCCGAATATCAGATATTTCAGGTTGTAAGTATCAGAAAACAGATTGTTATTTATATTCTCTATATTTATATAAATAACCTCAGCGCCTTCGCAATCCTTAAACGCAGAAGGACTTATCACTGTATTTCCGCCATAGAGGATTATGTTTTTAAGATTTGTTGTATTTGAAAATGCAAATGGTGCTACAATGCACCTGTCACTCGATTCTATAATAAGAGACCTTATATTACTACTCCCGAAAGCTCCTGTTCCAATATATTCAATATTAGAGCTGATTACCAGATCAGGGGCGGAATCATTGCCATAAAATGCCATATCCTGTATCGCAGTCACTCCAGCGGGAAAATCGATTCCGGTAAACCCTGCAGCTGTCTTCGGAATAAAAGGATGATCCTCTCCTCCACCTACGCCGGTTACTTTTACCCCGTTAATCTCCTCCGGTATGACCAGTGTACCGCCAGTGGATATTATCCCGGATATGTCCTCATCCTCTGTATAAATATACTCTATTTCTCCCGCCAGATTGTACTTATAACGCCAGGTTATGCCCGTCCTGATATCCGTATACTTATAAAAAGCCTCTTCATCTACAGGTATCTCCTCCTTCCTGTACTCAACAGCTGTCTTATTAAAACTACATTCCAGTTCCACCGACCCGCACGATGAATAATCCAGATCATTAACCGCCGGCACAGATATCCTCAAAACGCGGTTTGTATTAACTCTGATCTCTCCCACAAACAGAACCGTACCTTCCGCTACCGCCTCCGTACCATCATATTCTACGGAAAATACCGCCTGTCCGTCTGAATTGCCAAGTGAATCAAAAGCTTCCACCTCGATATACTCCCTCAGATCCACATATTCACCGGAGTAAAAATCCAACTGCTTATTCTGTATCACCTGTATATGGTCAGGAACCGCCGCCATCACCCTTATATTCAGCGCGGCAACTGGCAGCTCCGGATGCCCCGGGCTCTCTATCAATATCGTGTCGGTCATATTTCTGTCTATATCAGGTACGATAACAGTATCCCCTGACAACCAGCCATAAGATTCCGTGACTATATAAGATGATGTTCTTCCATCATTCTCACCGCCTGAATACCGTATCTCTCCCAGTATATCCGAAAGACGGACTGTGTCATTTTCATTTAATGTCACGGGCGTTTCAACGTCCTGTATAATGCCCGAAGAGGTGCGGTCTTTCCTCATCTCGATCCTGTTATTCGAAGCGCTTTCGTATGTAAAAATCTTGCTTTTATCAATATTTATCGCAGGGGCGATAACTCGCTTTACAGCCACACGGGCATCATCAGCGTGCTTTGTTCCTCCTAAAGTATAATATACGGCGTAGCTTCCAGATTGCACATTACCGTCAAAAACTCCGATAGTTCCCACTTCCTGACAGATTTTGTTCAACGCATCCAGATAATATCCGGATGTAAGCCTTGAACCCACATGGTAAAGGCCTTTTGCGTCAGCGCAGGCGTCACCGTAGCTTTCCCACCATTCATACCAGGCATCATGATATCTGTGGATATCCTCATCTATATAAGATATTCTATAATCTTTCAGAGCAATTCGTCCGTACATCCTGTGAAGCGTAGTGTAATCCTGTACTGAAGCATCGGCGCACTGTAAAGTAGCGGTAGTCTCCTCCGAGGAAACACAGATCCAGCAATAGCCTCCAAAGTCGTAGTATTCCCCGGGCGTAAGTTCCGCCCTTTGCTCTGCGGTCTCATAGGCGTCGACTCCCAAAGTGCCGCTGCTGACTGCCGAAGCAGGAATGGCATAAATTTCAATTATTTGCTCCACTTCATCAAAATGAAAACTCTTCAAGTGTATCCTGTTAACCGCAATCTCACTTACCTCGGGCACTTTCAATTCGTACTGTTCCACCCATCCCAGATCATCGTACACTGTATAATACGCTTTCTTCTCAGATCCATCCTGCCAGACATATCTCACATTATCAAATATATCTGTCAGAAGATACGCGCGCCCGCTGTCAAAACAAGACCGCTTTTGATCCGACTCAATCTCATCCGGGATCACAATAAGGCTTCCTGTTTCTCCTGCCAACACATTTACGCGGGTCACATCAATATCCATCGCCGGCGAAATCGCCGAATCAGTATCTGACTGCTTCTGAGAAATAATCCTTCCTCCATTTCTCACCAAATACGCATTTACGCCATCGGCCGGATCTCCCTTAAGACATGAACCCAGCCACACTCCGTGATCGTAACCCGTCAGGTCATAAACATTCTTTGCAGCTTTAATAAAAGCTTCTTTGTAATATCCTGTTTGGGCTTTTTCTTTGTCTATAAGGTAAAGTCCTTTTGTCCGATCCGATATAATGTAACTATATTTTTCCCACCACTCATACCAGGCGTCATTTATTCTATGTAGATCCGTGTTGATAAAATCGGCCATAGTTCCTGAGTATGTAGTACTCGAAACCTTTATTCCAGCCGGCTCGACCAGATATCCCGGCCACCAGTTCCTGACATTTCCGTCAATACACTGCAATACAGCCGTGACACCGTCTGTCTCAACACACATCCAATTATGTTCACCATAGGAATATATTTCACCTGCGCTGATGCCCTCGTTTTCATCAATTTCGCCCAGTGTATCCTCACCAAAAACAATCTCTCCCGCCTCCGCAAAGATTTTTTCATTTGAAATAAATCCTACTGCAGTAAGCGATAAGAGCATACAAAAAGTGAGGAACACAGACATGATCTTTTTTGGCATAATCTGTCCTCCGTTTTGATCTTTAATTTTTTAAATTGAAAATCTACGGAATCCGGGTTTAAAAATTGATCCGGGAATCGATCAACTGTTTCGGATTATATCATATTTTGACGCAAAAAACAAGGGAGGCTGCGACTCTAACTCGTCCAGCAATGCATTGCAGCCTGACAGCGCGTCATTCCATGTCGCCTCAAAATCCCTGGTGTACCACGGATCGGACACATCCCGCGCCCTTCCGGTATACTCTAAGAGCTTATGAACTTTATTTTTGGGATCGTTTCTGAACAATCTGAGCAGATTATGCATGTTCTCACTGTCCATGCCTATAAACAGATCCCAATCATCATATTCATCGGAGCGCACTCTCCGTGCTGTCTTTCCCTTGCAGCTTATGCCGTGCTCGGCCAGCTTTGCTCTCGCAGGCGGGTAGACCGGGTTCCCCAGCTCCTCCGAGCTGGTGGCAGCGGACTCGATATGGTATTCCCCCTCGAGTCCTCTGCTCCTGACCAGATCCTTCATTATAAACTCGCACATAGGCGAACGGCAGATATTGCCGTGGCAAATAAAAAGAACTTTTATCATAGTCAAAAACCTCTGTTATCCACTGTAACCATCTATCATAGGTTCCACCTTAACATGATTCCTATTTGCGATAATGTGTTTAAAGCACCCTGCCACTTCCGGAGTCATGGGTACATCTCTGGTACCGCTGGTTGTTTTGGTATCTTCGATGATGTATTCCATATTACGCTTTCTCTGAAGCTGATGGGTAACATGAATCTTCATCTCTGAAAAATCAATGTCCTTAACTGTCAGCCCTACAAATGGAATTTGTTTTAAGCATCATTCCCGGATTCGTATCTACTTTTTCCCCACCAGCCTGGCATTAGTTCTTCCAAGGTGATTGTTTTTCGTGACGTGTAATCGATCATAATCTCAGTTGTCGACACTTCTCTCAGAGTTTGCCACAACTTGTGGCAAATTTGATGGGATGCTATAAAGTCTGTAAAATTGTGCCATATATCTGAGGTTTCTGCCTGAAAAACC
>CALFUE010000139.1 GCA_937916345.1 uncultured bacterium | reverse complement strand
AGGGAAAACATCAAACAGGATAGTAAAGTTTGGCGGAAAAACCGTCAATAATAGAAGAGGAGAAAAGAGATGAGCAGTGTGGATGAGATATTAAAGGAACAGAAGAACTTCTTTGAGGAGGGTGTGACTCTTCCTCTGGAATTTCGGGCAGCCGCACTGAAGAGATTGTACAAAGCCATAAAAATGAATGAGGATAACATCCTTTCCGCATTGACTGCAGATCTCGGAAAGAGCCGCATGGAGGGCTTTATGTGCGAGGTGGGATTGGTGCTTGCCGAGATAACCCACATGCTCAAAAATATGAGAAGATATGCCGCGACAAAAACAGTGCCTACTCCCATCACAAATTTTCATGGCGTAAGCAGAGTACACATGGTTCCAAAGGGTAATGTGCTCATAATGAGCCCCTGGAATTATCCGTTCCTGCTTACAATGGAGCCCCTTGTGGATGCCATCGCAGCCGGAAATACTGCGATACTTAAGCCCAGCGCCTACGCGCCCCGCAGCTCAGGCGCGATAGATGAATTGATAAAAGAGGTGTTTCCGAGAGAGTATGTTGCAGTTGTGACCGGCGGCAGAGAGGAGAACAAGGAGCTTCTGAAAAAGCGCTTCGACCATATCTTTTTTACCGGAAGTCAGGCGGTGGGGCGTGAAGTCCTGCGAAACGCTGCGGAATTCCTGACATCTGTGACCTTGGAACTCGGCGGAAAGAGCCCCTGTATCGTCGATGTGACTGCAAATCTCCCCCTTGCTGCCAGAAGAATAGTTTTTGCAAAATTCCTGAATTGCGGCCAGACCTGTGTGGCGCCGGATTATATCCTGTGTGACGAGAGGGTAAAGGACAGGTTTAAGATTTTGCTTGTGAGGGAGATCAGGCGCCAGCTCGGAGAGGCTCCCTTATCAAATCCCGATTACGGAAAGATTATAAATGAAAAGCATTTCAATAGGCTTTTAGGGCTGATTGATGATAAGAAGGTCGTTACAGGCGGAGGATCCGATGAGAAGACACTAAAGATCGAGCCCACCGTCATGGAGCATGTGACCTGGGAGGACGCAGTCATGGGAGAGGAAATATTCGGTCCAATACTTCCCATTTTGACATATAATAATCTCGGTGATGTAAAGAATATGATAGAGAGCCATTTTCATCCACTTGCTCTCTATATATTCTCTACCAGCAAAAAGAATATTGACTATGTGACGAGCAGACTTCGTTTCGGCGGAGGCTGCATAAACGACGCGGTGGTTCATCTCTCCATACCGAATCTGCCATTCGGAGGCTTCGGGGAGAGTGGAATGGGAGAATACCACGGGCGATACGGATTCGAAACCTTCTCTCACAAATGCGGTATTCTTGATAAGAAGAACTGGATCGACCTGCCGATGCGTTAC
>CALFUE010000138.1 GCA_937916345.1 uncultured bacterium | reverse complement strand
TTTCATAACTCCCTTAATCTAACATACCATTACTTATAATAGTATCCTGAGCCTGATTTTTCAATATCATAAAGTGTTTATTTCTTTTCGCCTTGCTTAAGACGAAAAATACGCAATCGTTGTGCCGCAAGTTTTGTTCAGCTGTGAGCATGAGATTGAAAGTGTGGGAATTTGCTGCCACGCGGAAATTTGAGGAATTGGCAAATTTCCGCGTGGCAGCATGGTGAGAAGCGCCTTCCTTTGTTAAAATGGCGCCAACGATCAAAACTGTTTGGAGGTGATCTCTATAGACACCGGAATTACAATAATCGATCCACTGATCGCGGATGGCTTGTCCGGCTATATCCTCGAGAGGTGCGGCGGAATGAACACGGCAGTGTACACAGATCCGTCCCGCATCACCGGGAGGATCAGATCGGATGTGATCCTGATAAGCAGCGAGGCATTGAATGAGAGGCTGACGCCTCTCCTGGAGGGAAGGATATTTATTCTTTCTGACGAGGAGATCCCCGGAATACCGGAGAAAAACAGACTTCCCCGTTTCATACCGGCGGACGAGCTCATGGGAAAGTTGTTCAATATCCTGCTGAGGGAGGACATCACCGTATCGGGGATGAAAAATCCTCTGTTAAACAAGGATATCGTGGTATTCTTCTCACCCCACGGGTATGAGTTTTTGGGGGAGATGGCATGTGAGTACGCGCGAGTGGGCGACAACGGCGGCAGGACTCTTCTGATGGATGTCAGAGCGTACACCCCGGGGGAAGCAGGCAGCGGAGATGACATGGGAAACCTGATCTACTACCTGAGGACAGGGACGCTGCCGGTTGATCAGATACTCTCAGCCTGTGTCAGGGAGAAGGATGGATACATGTATGTGGAGCCTTTCAGGGAGCCGAGAGACATGGAGGACATAACGGAAAAGGACTTCTCGTCACTGGTGAACAGGATCGCGGGCGAGTCGGATTACGACAAGGTGGTCATGGTGTTGCCGGATCGTCCCTTCGGAGTTGATGTCCTGCTGGATAACTGCAAGATTTTTTATTCAGTGAGTCTGCGGGGAAATATATACGAGAGTTACGAAAACAGCTTCAAGAGGTCGCTGGATGCGGCCTCGCTGAAAAAGCTGTACGAACTGAAAGTGCCTGAATCAGTACACTCATCCATGCTGGCGGGAGATACGGCCGGCATGAATGAACTTATCATAAAATTAACGGGAGGATGAGATCATGGAGAAACGGATCTACAGGTGCAGGGAGGAGACATAGTATTGGAAGCATACGCGGCAAAGATCAGATCACAGGTTTTAGAAGAAATGGATCTTTCCAGAGATATGGACGACGCGGAGGTCCTAAAACTGATAGATGACAGGATCTGTCAGGGATCCACGCGGCTTCCGCTGAATGAGAGATCAAAAGTCAGAAGAGAGATCTTTTTCTCGTTGAGGAAGCTGGATGTACTCCAGGACTTGATCGACGACGGGGACGTGACAGAGATTATGGTAAACGGGTACAGAGACATCTTTTACGAGAAAAAGGGAAGGCTTTATCGCTATGACAAGAGCTTTTCGGATGTGGAAAAGTTGGAGGATGTGATACAGATGATAGCAGCCGCCTCAAATAAGCTGGTGAACGAGTCAGATCCGATAGTTGATACGAGACTGTCAGACGGCTCCAGAGTTAATATAGTGTTATCCCCTGTCTCGATCGACGGATCAGCCGTTACGATCAGAAAATTCCCGAAACATCCTATCACAATGGATGATCTTATCGGTTTCGGATCCCTGTCGAAGGAAGTCGCTGATTTCCTGCGGGTCGCTGTGATAAGCGGCTACAATATATTTGTCTCGGGCGGGACGGGGTCCGGAAAAACCACATTTCTAAATGCACTTTCTGAATATATCAGCACAACAGAGAGGATAATCACTATTGAAGATTCGGCGGAGTTACAGCTGAACAGACAGCCGAATCTGGTACGCCTGGAGACCAGGACAGCAGTTGGGGACTCGACCTCACAGATCACCATACGAGACCTCATCAGGGCAGCCCTTAGAATGCGACCGAACCGCATTATCGTCGGGGAATGCAGAGGGGAAGAGGCGCTTGATATGCTGCAGGCAATGAATACCGGACACGACGGCAGTCTCTCCACCGGCCACGCGAATTCCTGCAGGGATATGTTGGCCAGGCTGGAAACCATGGTTCTCATGGGCTCACATGATCTGCCGGTCTCTGCCATCAGATCGCAGATCGCATCGGGGATAGACATCCTGGTGCACCTGGGAAGACTGCGTGACAGAACCAGAAAGGTACTGGATGTGGCAGAGTTAAACGGCATATCAGATGGCGAGATAGTATTGAATGATCTTTATCATTTCAGGGAGGAAAAGGAGTATGAAGGCAAAATCTACGGAGCCTGGGAAAAATGTTCAGATCTCATCCATACAGAAAAACTTATATCTGCGGGATTACAGAAATTATAGCTATTCATTGAAGGAAAAGGGGATGTTCGCGCTGCTGAGTTTAGCTGTCTCGGCAGGTATCGCGATACTGTTCTATGATTCGCTTTTTCTCATGATATTGTCTGTGCCCGTCTATATCTTTTTGACGCGTGCGAAGAGAGAAGAGTATTCCGTCAGAGAAAGACAGAGGTTGGAAAATCAGTTCCGGGACGGGATATTGTCTGTAGCTGCATCGCTCCAGGCAGGCTATTCGATAGAAAATTCGTTCAGGGAGGCAATGGCGGAGATGGAGAGGCTGCATGGAGAGGATTCACCCATATTCAGGGAGTTTTATGTGATAAACGCAAAGCTCTCCGTGAATGTGGCGTTGGAGGAATTATTATCAGACTTTGCGGACAGGAGTGCCTGTGACGATATAGAGACATTCTGTCAGGTATTTATATTTGCGAGAAAGAGCGGGGGATCGCTGGATAAGGTGATAAAAAAGAGCGCGGAGTCCATTTCCGGGAAGCTTGAGCTTGCGGAGGACATCAGGACGGAACTGGCTTCCAGGAGGTACGAGAGTCTCATTATGAGCATTATGCCCATGTTTATCATAGGATATGTGAGATTTTCGACCCCGGGATATTTTGACTGTCTGTACCACAATGTCCCCGGCGTGCTGATCATGACAGTGGCTCTCGCCGTTTACGGAGCGTCTTTTCTGCTCTCGGAGAAGCTGCTCAATGTGGGAGGCATGTGATGCTCCTGTATTTTGCGGTATTCGTCGCGGGTCTGTCCGCTTTTTTACTATTAAGAAAGCATCCTGAATTTGAGGAGTTCAAGATATATATACTGATACTGATGCTCGCGGGAGGTTTAGGCGGAGCTCTGGAATTATCAACCGGGGACGGCGGCGTATTGACCAAAGACGAGAGTGGCAGGTCAGGAATTTACCGGGAAGAGCCCGGGGGAAAGGATCACGAAGAGCTGCTGCACCTGTCGGTAGATGGCATCTATGACGGTGAATATGAGGTGGAGGTGAAGGCGAGAGGTTATACCGCAGAGGAATTGGATCTCGTGTTCGATCAGGCAGCCGGAGAGGCAGAGGAGCGTTTTTTGGGAGAAAACGAGTCTCTTGAGCATATCAGCGGCAGGGTAAGTTTGCCGGAATATGTGGTGAATGGAACCGTACGCGCCGTCTATACCTTTAATCCAAGTAATATTGTCTCATCTGCGGGGGAGATAAAGGATGAGAATGTGACAGATGAGGGTACTGTACTTGAGACAGATGTGACCTTTAAGTATCAGGGAAGTGAGGCGGTACACACCTTTTACGCAATGGTATTTCCGAGGGAGCTGTCTGCGGAGGACAAGGCGCTGAAGGGCTTAAGCGGCGTCATCGATGAAGAAAACGAAAAGAATTCGGATTTTCTGGCTCTTCCGGAGGAGATCGACGGAAGAAGGGTGCGGTGGAGTGAGCAGAAAAAAGAGACTGACTACTCAATACTTATATTTGGGTGCATCGCGGCGGGGGCGTTGTTTTTTGCGAGGAAGAAGGAAGCCGAGAGACAAAAAAAGCTCAGGGATGAGGAGCTGGCATTTGGTTATCCTGCCATGGTCTCCACACTTTCCCTTCTATTGGGATCCGGAATGACCGTATTCGGAGCGTGGGAGAGGATAGTCCGCATGTATTTGAAAAAGAAGGAGAGAGGCGGGGAGGAATCCGCAGTGTATGAGGAAATGCTCTTTACCTACAGACATATCTCCGACGGCATGGGGGAAAAAGCCGCCTATGAGGAGTTTGGGGTGAGAGTCGGGCTGGGGAGCTATCGAAAGCTGGTGTCTCTCATAGTCCAGAGCCTTCGAAAGGGGAACGCGGGTCTCTGTGAAAAGCTGGAAAAGGAGACCGAAGCGGCTTACGAGCAGCAGAGGAACCTGACAAAGGTCAAGGGCGAAGAGGCACAGACCAAGACGCTGCTGCCCATGGTGCTCTACTTGCTGGTAGTGATCGTAGTTATTGTGGTGCCAGCAATGACAGGCATGAAGATATAGGGGTTTAAGATAAAGCGAAAAAGAAAGGGGAATTGATGAGAAAGATCATAGATTTTATCAGTGAAAAGATAAGAATCGTAAAGGAGAGGGTAGCATTATTTCTGTCCGAGGAGGATGGAATGGGAACTGTGGAGGTAGTATTGATCATAGTGGTTCTTGTGGGGCTCGTCCTGATATTCAAGAACCAGATATCAGATATTGTAAACGGCATTTTTGAGACCATCAAATCAAATGTTGATTCTGTCAGCGGCTAGATGCCGGATGAAGGGCTCCATTACGGTGTTTATGAGTCTCACGCTCATGATCATCGCGGCACTTTTGTTTACACTGCTTGAGTCGGGAAGGGTCCATGGGATGAAGGGACTGTCGAGGCTCACTGCGGACTCCGCTATGGAGTCGCTGTTTTCGCGGTATTCGGACTGGATCTTTAACAACTACGATATTTTTCTGCTGGACGCCTCTTTCGGGGGAGAGGGGCTGTCCATATCCGGTCTGGATGGGGTGCTGCAGGATTACTCCGCCAGAAATCTGGATCCGACGGATGCGACTCTGTTCAAGGATGGAGTGAATTTTTACCGGATGAAGGCTTTGGGCGCCGATATCACGGATTTTCTGCTGGCGAGTGATTATGGTGGAGAGGCGTTTCTTCGGATGGTCTGCGAACAGAACAGATTTATGATAGGAATGGATAGCGCCGGGGAGTTGTATGAGAGGCTGACCGGACAGAGGAACAGTATATCCGATATTTCCGATATGGAAACTATCATTGATGAATCCACCGGCGAGGTGGATGAGCTTATCCGTGAAAAGAGAGAAGATGATGATGAGGAGTACGAGTATGAGTACGACGGCGACGAGCCTGAGGAAACCGTGGATAATCCTGTTGATACCGTAAAGGAGATCATGACAAAGGATATCCTGACACTTGTGCTGCCGAAGGGAAAAACCCTTTCCGCCAAGGAATTAAAAGTGAGCGAAACCATGGAGAAGCGTGAGATAAACAGCGGAACCATGGAGGACGTATATGAGGATAATCTGCTCAATATAGTCTTTTTTGATCAGTATATCAACACACATCTGCGCTGCTATTCGGACGGAGAGGATGAGTCGGATATCTCCCATGCCCTTGACTATGAAATCGAGTATATCATGGGCGGCAATATGTCTGACAGAGACAATCTGATGAGTGTGGTGACAGAGCTGATGCTGATAAGGGAGGGCGCGAATTTCCTGTATCTTCAGTCGGATACGGTCAAGAGGCGCTCATGTCTGGCTCTGGCGGCCTCGATCCTGGCGCCCACCGGAGTGGGAGAGGCAGGGGCAGTCATACTGCAGCAGGCTCTGCTGGCGGCATGGGCATTTGTCGAGAGTGTGATGGATATCAGGGCGCTCCTTGCCGGCAGGAGGATCGACTGGATGAAAACCTCACTTACCTGGACCAGTGATATAGACAGCATTGCAGAGGCGGTGACAGGCGGACTTATGAGCGAGGACGCGCCGGAGGGCGACGATTACAGGGCATACCTGGAAAAGCTGATCTATCTGGGAAATGTTAATACCAATGCCTTCAGGGTGCTGGAAATAATAGAGGCAAATTACAGACGAGTGGAGGGACATGAGAATTTTCGGATCGACAACTGTCTGATAGCCGCAAAAGCTGAGCTGGAATACAAGGGAGACCAGCTGTTTCTCTCCTTTGTGCCATATCTGTACGGTGATACGGATTACGGGAGTTTTCATATAGATACCGAATATCATTACAAGGGGGCAAAGGGTGGGACTTAAGGCGTCGTTTCTGATAGAGACAATGGTGGAGCTTCCTCTGTTTATATGTTTTATGGTATTTATCCTGTTTCACTTCCGCGTCATGCAGACGGAGATGGCGGTGGAGGAAGCGCTGTCCTATACGGCGCGGTTTATGGCTGCCGGAGCTTATGAAGACAAGGAGGGAAGCGATGAGGGATTGACTGAGCTGGGGGAGGCCACGTTGCTCTTCAAGGAGAAGCTGAAGGAGTATGACTGCCCCTTTCAGTATATAGCGCTCGGGGCAAACGGCATTTCCCTGATAACCTCAAAGCTGGATGAAAATGACATAGAGCTCTGCGCCTTTTATGATATGAATGTACCCCTGACTGTCTTTGGCTCGCAGTATTATCGCATATCGCAGACAGCGGTCAGCAGGAAGTGGATCGGGGATAAGGATTTCGGGAAGGAGGATGAGGATTCAGAGTGGGTGTATGTCACACCCACCGGATCGGCATATCATTCCAGCACATCCTGCCATTATCTGGATCTGTCCATCAGGAGTGTAGAGCAGTTCTATGTTGGGGCTTTGAGGAACAAGGACGGTCACATATATTACCCCTGCGAGGTCTGCGGCAGCAAAAATACTGGCAACTGCTTTGTGACGGACTACGGTGAGGTATATCACAAATCGCTGCTGTGCAGCGGATTAAAGAGAACCATATATATGGTCAGATTATCGGAGGTAGGGAACAGACATGCCTGCAGCAAGTGTTATTGAGAGCATTGCCGTGACAGGATTTCTGACTGTCGCGGCAATCGAGGACATCAGAAAAAAGAGCATCACACGTCGGCTGATTGCGGTAGCTATGATAGGAGGCATCATATACAGGCTTTTGAATTTTGACACCTCCACGGTAGGGAGCATCCTGTCCGGATCGGCAATAGGCGTATTTATGATACTCCTCTCGTATGTATCGAGGGGCGCGGTGGGAGTTGGAGACGGCGCTGTGCTTATTGTCACGGGGATCGTATTGGGCTTTGAAAGAAATCTGGGAATATTTCTACTGGCTCTCGTGCTGTCAGCTCTGGTAGGTCTCTTCCTTCTAATAATAGTGAAGGTTGACAGAAAAAAGGAGATACCCTTTGTCCCCTTTCTGCTGGCGGCCTCCGTCGTGTTAAGCGCGGTGTTTGCGGCGGAGAGCTTTGGATGGGATTTTATATGAAGGGATCGTTTACGATAGAGGCAGCTTTGGTGCTGCCACTGATATTATTTTCAATGGCTCATACGGTAAGTCTCGGCGTGGAGCTCCATCAGGAGCTTGTGGCGGCGGTGGAAAGAGTGAGTGAAGTCACAGAGTTCAACGCATGTGAGCTCATCGCCGGACTGCGCATAGCGTCAGGCGTAAAGGAGGCCGTATTCGGAGCCGGAGGAGAAGATTAAGATACGGGCGGGAGCGAGAAATGATATGACAGATTACAGAGTTGATCACAGGGAAAACATGAAATACAGCTATCTGATACTGATAGCGGATGAGCATCCGAATGATGCCGACAGGCTCATCGCGGAACGGATGTGGGCAGGGCGTAGTATAGACGGGCTGATACCGGTAAAGATTATGCCCATGGATGACGCCATCACTTATTGGTACAATGTGACCGGAATGAGGAAACTCTCAGATCATGTGAAAAATACCTCTCTCTCCGGTCAGCTCATGAGCGTATTGTTCACATCTCTTGAGCGATTGCATGAGACGATGCTCAAATATTATATGGAAGAAGATCATCTGGTGCTGGACTATGAGATGATCTATCTGAATGATGAGGCTACGCAGGCCTTTTTTTGCTACGAGCCCGACCATCGCGGCAACGTGCGCGGGGAGCTGAGCGCCTTGGCGGAAAAACTGATTGGTCTGGCGGATCATCAGGATGAGATCGCGGTCGCTTAC
Source organism: uncultured bacterium (assembly GCA_937916345.1). Classification (GTDB taxonomy): domain Bacteria; phylum Bacillota; class Clostridia; order Lachnospirales; family Lachnospiraceae; genus RGIG6904. The sequence continues at coordinate 331 of CALFUE010000138.1, read as the reverse complement.
GCCTATGGCTTTTACCAGAGAGTTTCGGAGAGCTCCGGCGATATATGGAGTGAGATAACAAGTGTTAAGAAAGGCCTGTTTCGGCCGGAAAGGAGAGTCAGAGAAGAAGAACCGGTGACAATAGAAAAGACTGAAAAGGTATTTCCCGTATTTGAGAAAGAGCCTGCCGTAAACAATGATGTCCGTGGGTTTTCCTTGAAAAAAGAGACCTTTTATGATAGTATAGACAAAATATTTGATTTTATCAAAAAGGGAGGCAAAATCAATGGACAAAATAAGCTTCGATTATTCAAAGACGGTGGATTTCATTTCGGAAAATGAAGTTTCCATC
>CALFUE010000137.1 GCA_937916345.1 uncultured bacterium | reverse complement strand
TATCTTGTTTCCAATTTTCAGTCGCCGGCATGAAAATTGGAAACAAGATATTTTATGTTATTCTTTAATGGAAACAGATTATTGCTGACAGAATTATGAGGTTGAGTGAATCATTCGGGATAATTTATGGTATTATAAGAAGATTCAGATAAAAACAAGCCGGAAAGGAACGAATCAATCATGCAGTTTGATGGACGAAAAGAGCCGTGTAAAAAAACAGCGTATATGGTAATCATATTGGCTTTATGCCTTTCGGCTTTTTCACTGTTTGGTAGCAGTAAAGGTGCAAATGCTGATGGCGGAAGTAACGATGAAGCCTTTTGGACTGCATTTGACGTATCTCTGATGGAAAATGATATTCCCGACTATAACGACACAGATGTGATCCCCAAAACAATAAACGCTGAAAATTATGCCGATTACAGCGCCTGGGAGCATGCACAAAATAACGGAGGTGAGGAATATCTGGAATGGCTTGCGGATTTCTGCGTCAAAGTCGCAGGACCTCAGGCAGTGGAAATGCTGCTTCGCATTCCCTGTTTCAGAGAAGCGGCGGATCAGGGTTTACTCAGTAAATATATCGTACTGCAGCTCACCTATAATGATGAAAATCAATTCGGGGCGATGACCGAGGCGACCTTCCTGGAAAAAGGGGGATGCATTGTACACGGAATTGACGATTCCATCTATAACCTGGCTTACAGCCTGTTGATCAATACCGGACAGCAGGACTATGGGCTCCAGAATTCTCCTGAAAAGATCAGAGAATGGTCCAGAGGCGAGGTAAAGAAGCCGGAGACCATTAACTACAGAACCTTGAAGCCTGAAAAGGATGGACTCTTCTGCGAAAAGATTTTCGGACCGCAAAAGGACTGGGAGTGTCACTGTGGTAAATACAAAAAGGTGCGCTACAAGGGTGTTGTCTGCGACAGATGCGGTGTCGAAGTTACAAAGAGCGCAGTCAGACGTGAGCGCATGGGTCATATAGAGTTGGCGGCTCCAGTATCGCATATATGGTACTTCAAGGGTATTCCCTCGAGAATGGGACTGGTTCTGGACATATCTCCCAAGCATCTGGAAAAGGTGCTGTATTTTGCATCCTACATAGTACTGGATCCAAAGGAGACAAATCTCCAGAAAAAGCAGGTGCTCTCAGAGGCGGAGTACGCTGACGCGGTGGCAACCTGGGGGAATTATTCCTTCCGTGCAGCCATGGGCGCTGAGGCGGTGCTTGAGCTCCTTCGTGAGATTGATTTGGAAAAGGAATCAGCAGAGTTAAGGGCTGAGCTCGCAGAGTCCACTGGTCAGAAGAAGACTCGTATTTTTAAGAGATACGAGGTGATTGAGGCCTTCAGGAAGTCAGGAAACCGCCCGGAGTGGATGATCATGAGCGTAATTCCCGTGATCCCGCCGGATCTGCGTCCTATGGTACAGCTGGACGGAGGCCGTTTTGCCACCTCCGATTTGAATGATTTATACCGCCGTATAATAAACAGAAATAACAGACTTAGACGGCTCCTTGAGCTCTCAGCTCCCGAGATAATCATCAGAAATGAAAAGAGAATGCTTCAGGAGGCAGTGGACGCCCTCATAGACAACGGACGCCGCGGACGCCCTGTCACAGGTCCGGGAAACCGACCGCTGAAGTCGCTCTCAGACATGCTCAAGGGAAAGAGCGGACGATTCCGTCAGAATCTGCTGGGAAAGCGAGTTGACTACTCAGGCCGTTCAGTTATCGTCGTAGAGCCAAAGCTGAAGATATATCAGTGCGGTCTCCCGAAGGAGATGGCAATAGAGTTGTTCAAGCCATTCGTTATGAGGGAGCTGGTCGCAAGGGATAAGGCTCAGAATATAAAGAGTGCAAAGAAAAAGGTGGAGCGTCTCGAGCCCGAGGTTTGGGATGTACTCGAGGAGGTCATTAAGGAGCATCCCGTGATGCTGAACCGTGCCCCTACACTTCACAGACTGGGTATTCAGGCATTCGAGCCCATTTTGGTAGAGGGTAAGGCTATCAAGCTTCATCCCCTGGTATGTACCGCTTTCAACGCAGACTTCGACGGAGACCAGATGGCGGCCCATCTGCCCCTGTCCCAGGAGGCTCAGGCAGAGTGCCGCTTCATGCTGCTCTCTCCCAACAACTTGCTGAAGCCTTCAGACGGAGGTCCTGTTGCGGTTCCTTCTCAGGATATGGTGTTGGGAATCTACTTCCTGACTATGATCAAGAGCCGCGACATATCAGAGAAGGGTGGAAGCTATGAGCTTAAGAGCGACAAGGTTTACGCTTCCGCAGAGGATGTGCGCTTCGAGCTTGAAAAGGGAGAGCTCGCTCTCTATGACCATATAAAGTTTGCCGCCCATGACGAGGAGGATCGTACCGTAATATGTACAGCGCTGGATGCCGTGGGACACTATTTCGCAAGCGGCGATCAGGCCATCATGGCTTACGAGAATGGCGTGATTACACTCCATCAGCCCATACATGTGCGCAGGAGTGTGACTACGCCAACAGGTGATACTGTGACGGGCGTGATAGACACTACACTCGGAAGGATAATCTTTAATGAGATAATTCCTCAGGATCTGGGTTTTGTGGAGAGGAAGACTCCGGAGGATTACCTGAAGCCGGAGATCGACTTCCATGTGGCAAAGAAGCACTTAAAGAAGATCCTGGAAAAGGTTATAAATATTCATGGCGCCACCCGTACCGCAGAGGTGCTGGACGATATAAAGGCTATGGGTTACAAATATTCGACACAGGCAGCCATGACGGTTTCAATTTCTGACATGACAGTGCCTGCCCAGAAGGCGGAACTCATCGAGAATGCCCAGAATACCGTGGACAAGATCTCGCGCCAGTACAAGCGTGGTCTTATCACCGAGGAGGAGCGTTACAATGAGGTTGTCGAGACCTGGAAGGAGACTGACGATACTCTGACAGAGGCGCTGCTCTCAGGTTTGGACAAGTACAACAACATCTATATGATGGCGGACTCAGGAGCTCGTGGTTCTGACAAGCAGATCAAGCAGCTTGCAGGAATGCGAGGATTGATGGCGGATACGACAGGTCGTACCATAGAGCTGCCCATCAAGTCAAACTTCCGTGAGGGGCTGGATGTACTGGAGTACTTTATGAGTGCCCACGGAGCCAGAAAGGGACTTTCCGATACGGCTCTCCGCACGGCGGACTCCGGATACCTCACCAGAAGACTGGTAGATGTATCACAGCACATGATCGTTCGTGAGAGAGACTGTTGTGAGGGAAAAGACAGAGAGCTCCCCGGAATGTATGTAAAGACATTCATGGAGGGTAAGGAGACTATCGAGGAGCTCCGCGACCGTATCCTTGGTCGTTTCGCAGCTGAGGACATAAAGGACGCGAACGGCGATGTGATCGTAAAGGCAAATCATATGATTACTCCCATGAGGGCTGATGCAGTCATCGCCCGCGGAGTGGACGAGAATGGTGAGCCCATAAAGAGAGTAAAGATCCGTACCGTGCTGACATGCCGCTCACACATGGGCGTCTGCGCGAAGTGCTATGGTTCAAACATGGCTACCGGCCAGGCCGTGCAGGTAGGTGAGGCAATCGGTATCATAGCTGCCCAGAGTATCGGTGAGCCCGGCACACAGCTGACCATGCGTACCTTCCATACCGGTGGTGTGGCAGGAAATGACATCACACAGGGTCTTCCCCGTGTAGAGGAGATCTTTGAGGCAAGAAAGCCCAAGGGACTAGCCATCATCACAAAGATTGCCGGCGAGGCCTCTATAAAGAATACAAAAAAGAAGAGAGAGATCGTGGTAAACAATCCCGAGACTGGTGAGCAGATAACGTATCTCATACCTTATGGTTCACATATCAAGATCTCGGACGGAGATATACTGGAGGCCGGCGACGAGCTGACAGAGGGTTCCGTAAATCCTCATGACATCCTTGAAATCAAGGGTATCAGCGCGGTTCAGGATTATATGCTCCGCGAGGTACAGAGGGTTTACCGTCTCCAGGGTGTTGAGATAAACGACAAGCATATTGAGGTCATTGTCCGTCAGATGCTTCAGAAGATCGAGGTTGAGGATCCGGGGGCTTCGGATTTTACCACAGGTCAGAAGGTTGACACGCTGGAGTTCCAGGACAAGAACGAGGAGCTGATAGCTGCAGGTCTTGCGCCCGCAGTGGGCAGGCAGGAGCTCCTCGGTATTACAAAGGCATCTCTTGCCACCGATTCATTCCTCTCGGCAGCATCCTTCCAGGAGACCACAAAGGTTTTGACGGGCGCAGCCATAGAGGGGAAGGTAGATCCCCTTATCGGTATGAAGGAGAATGTCATTATCGGGAAGCTCATTCCTGCTGGTACAGGTATGAAGCGCTACCGCTCTATCAAGCTTGACACCGATATGGATGAGATCGAGGAGGTCGATGAGTTCCACGATGAAGGCAAGACGGATCAGGCAGACGAGGTCTTTGCATTTGAGTCGGAGGAGTCCTTTGCAGAGCCGAAGCGCCGCGTGTCAGACCTGAATCTCGACGAAAGTGAAAATGATGAATTTGATCCCGAAGAAGAGCCTGTGGAGGCAATCCCGGAAGAGGATCCTGTTGAAGAGTAATACTTGATCGTTAATTTACAGAAGGACTGTGTTCTTGATACGCAGTCCTTTCTGATAATTGAGGATTTTTTAATACACAAAAGGAGAACGGCTTATGAAAGATAAGGTTATGGCACAGGCAAACAAGGTGATGATGATATGTCATATCATCCTGAACAGTGTGCTGTTCGTAGCGTATGTTGTAGAGTATCTCAAAGGTTCGAAAACACTTGGTTTTACGCTTGTATTCTCGGCTCTCACCGTCCTGCCATCCATTGCGGATGTATTATTCTACAGAAACAGAAATGATACAGTGATCCTGAAGCATTTCATACCGCTTTCCTTCGCAGCGCTGAATACGCTTGCGATGTTCACCTCTGATTCAAAGCTGACCTTTACCTACGCGATAGTCATCATCCTGTGCATGATGCTCTATCTCGACCCGGCTTATGGTCTTCGCACCGGTATCCTTACTGTAGTTGTAAACATAATCGATACCGTGTACAAATTTATGACCGGCGTGAACACGGCAGACGATATGGCGGATGTGGAGATCAGGGTAGCGTTGCTGATTGTCATAACGATATTTACCTATATCATTACGAAACAAATCAGAGACACGAATTATGAGCAGCAGGAGACGATTCTAAAGGACAAGGAAAAGACTGACAGGCTACTAAAGGAAGTAATTGATCTTTCCGGAAATATGACCAGCTCCATCACCTCGGTGGACGAGAATATGGCTTCCCTCTCTGAGTCGACACACATGATGCAGAGCGCGATGGATGAGGTTTCCCGTGGGAATCACGAGACTGCCGAGTCTATCCAGAGCCAGTCCGAGCATACTGAGGATATCCAGAGGATGATTGACGATATCAAGGGTATTGGCGAGAGGATCCTTTCCGGAATGGAGCAGACACTGCGGGATGTTACCAATGGACATGACAATATGGAGGCTCTCTCTACTCTGGCCGTAAATTCAAACAGGGCAAATGACGATGTGGTGAAACTGGTCAACGACCTGAAAGAGCAGACGGCGCGCATGAATGATATCACTGAGATGATCGCCAGCGTGGCAAACTCCACCAGTATTTTGGCTTTGAACGCTTCCATAGAGGCGGCGAGAGCCGGAGAGGCAGGCAAGGGCTTTGCAGTCGTTGCCACGAATGTATCTGATCTGGCAAGCCAGACAAAGGACGCTGCATCGAATATCGCATCCCTTATAAAGGATGTGCTCCACGAGCTGGACAATGTGGTCACAGCCGTGGGAGTTCTCTCACAGAGCACAGCTGAGGAGGATATCAAGATCAATGAGCTGAAGGCTAACCTGAAGGCTGTCTCAGACAATACAAATGAGATGACAGGGGAGATGCGCTCTATGGAGGAGCTTCTGGAGGAACTGGCTGGATCAAACGAGGAGATAGTAAACCAGATCCAGAATATTTCGGCTGTCACCGAGGAGGTTACGGCAAGGAGCGAGCAGACGCTGAATTCCTGCGTAGAGAACTCGCGCATTGTGGACGAGGTCACCCGTATCGCGGAGAATCTGAACTCCGATGCTATCAGATTAAAGACCAGCATGGAAGGATAATAGATGAACGACAAATTTTTTGTCGTTCACTTTAAATATATATTTCAAAAAAAACATATTGACATCCTCTCGAACATATGGTAATCTGCTGTTATCTAACTATAAGTTAGAGTGCTATCATTGTATCTAAAAATAAACGGATATGATGGCCGGCATAAAAGGATTTATGCAGGGTTATCCCCAAATCATGGAAGAAAGGAGGGGAGTCTTATGGCAAGCAATACCATGACTGTTGTCTACAATCAGATTGCTGATACCTACGGTACAGCTTTTTTTGGCAAGAACAATCGCTTCGATGCTCAAAAAAAGAGCGAAATCAAAGACACTTACAATAAAATAGTAAAGACCAACAAGGAATCCCCTCTTTACAAGATCAGGGAATCGGAGGATACCGCTTCCTTTGCTATAAATGTTAAGGAACAGGCAGAGGAAATGAAAAATATCGTCGCCTCTCTTTCTGAGAACGGCGAGGGCATGGAATCTGTTTACAACAAAAAGATAGCAATGTCGAACCGCCCGGATGTAGTTGAGGCGGAGTACACCGGTGACGATGGCGATGTAGGCGCGGGAGGCTTCTCCATTGAGGTAAAGCAGCTGGCCACCACCCAGGTGAATCAGGGTAATTTTCTCCGAAGGGATGCTCGCGATTTCGATCAGGGAAGCTACAGATTCGACCTGACCACCAATCACGGCTCCTACGAATTCAAATATAATGTCAATGACGATGACACCGACGAGGATGTCCTGAATAAGATAAAAAAACTCATAAATAACGCCCGCATAGGTTTGAACGCGGAATTAGTCAGCGATGACTCAAATCTTCGTAAGGCTCTTCACATAGAGACAAAGCAGACAGGTCTTGGAGATGGAGAAGAGTTCCTCTTCAATATAGAGGCAGGAAGCGACCGCGGCTCGACGGATGCCATGAGGACTCTCGGAATCGATAAGATCACCTCGGCAGCGGAAAACTCACTGTTCGTGCTGAATGGTCAGGAGCATAGCTCCTACGCCAACAACTTTACCGTAAATAACAAATTTTCCGTTACCCTGAACGGAGTATCGTCCCCGGGTGACGCGGCAACCATTGGATTCAAGACCTCGGTGGATGCGGTTGCTGACAATGTCCAGGGTTTGCTGTCCGGCTACAACGGCATCATAAACACTGCAAACCGGTTTGCCGGCAGACAGGAGTCATCCGCAAAACTGCTCTCTGAGGTTTCAGGTATCGCAAAAACCTTTAAGGACAGGTTCGCGGAGATAGGACTCATCGTAAACGAAGATTCCTCCATTTCCATGGATAGAGATGCCTTCATTAACTCCATAAAGGACGAGGGGGGAGACGCCACAAAGGCATTCTCTACACTGAATTCCTTCAGGGATGCTTTAGGCCGACAGGCCACAAAGGCGTCCATCGACCCCATGTCTTATGTTGACAAGGTGGTTGTAGAATACAAGAACCCCGGTCGTACATTCAGCGCACCGTATGTGTCGTCGATATACGCGGGAATGATAGTGGACAGAGTATGTTGAGAAAATCCCCGGAGCAGAATACTCCGGGGATTTTGTTACGAACGTAGAATACCCCGTCCGTGATAAAGCCTCCGGCGGAGAGCGCTGAGGATTTGCAGAGGAAGGTCACAAAGCAACCGCAAATCTGGCGTCAAGTCCGCCGGGAGCGGACTTGAATTAAATTAAAAAGAAAGGGATGTATCTATGAGTACCAGGAAAGACGAAAAATATTATATTGATTTAATAAACGAAGTTATTGCCGAAGGTCCATACGAGCCTACCTGGAGTTCACTAGCCAAAGCGAAGGTTCCTGAGTGGTTTAGTGAGAGGAGACTCGGCATATTTATGCACTGGGGGCCGTATTCCGTACCTGCCGCCTTCAATGAGTGGTACTCGCGCAATATGTACAAGCAGGATATGGACGCCTTTCAATACCATATAGACACATTCGGATCTCAGAAGGATTTTGGCTATAAGGACTTCATTCCCATGCTCACCGCGGAAAACTGGGATCCGGACGACTGGTTCGATTTGTTTCACGACGCGGGAGCAGGATATATATTCCCGGTGGCGGAGCATCACGATGGTTTCCAAATGTACGACAGCGATTTGTCGGAATGGAATGCCGCAAAGATGGGACCAAAGCGGGATGTGGCGGGCATCATGTCAAAGAAGGCGAAGGACCACGACCTGATCTTCTGTACCTCCACCCACAGGGCTGAGCATTGGTTTTTCATGGGGCACGGGAAGGAGTTTGAAAGCGATATAAAGGAACCCTTGAAAAAGGGGGATTTCTATTGGCCTGCAATGCCTGAGCCCGACCCCGAGGATCTCTTTTCACAGCCCTATCCCTCGGAGGAATTCTTAAACGATTGGATCGCCAGAACCGCGGAGATAATTGTAAAGTATGAGCCGGCGCTGCTCTACTTCGACTGGTGGATACAGCATGAGGCCTTCAAGCCCTATTTGAAAAAGATCATGGCTTTCTATTACAACATGGGAAAGAAGTGGGGCAGGGATGTGATGATATGCTATAAGCACGATGCCTGCGCTTTTGGCAGCGGAATCGTAGAGGTTGAGAGGGGAGGCTTCGCAGCCGCAAAGCCCTATCCCTGGCAGACTGATACCGCGGTGGCGCACAATTCCTGGTGCTATACCAAGACTCTGGATTACAAGGATCCTCTGGATATCATATTCACACTGATAGATGTGGTGAGCAAGAACGGCAATCTACTGCTCAACGTAGGTCCGAAGGCCGATGGGACGCTGCCTGAGGGTGACAGACATATACTGACTGAGCTGGCTGCCTGGATGAAGATCAACGGAGAGGCGATCAACGGCACGCGTGTGTGGCGTAAATCCTTTGAAGGTCCCACGGAATATGAGGAAGGGCAGTTCAAGACTCAGGATCTTTCAAAGTACACTTCTTCAGATTACAGGTTTACCACCACAGGAGACGCAATCTATGCCATCGCAATAAAGGCCAGTGAGGACGGAAATTATACCATCAGATCCCTGGGCGAAAGCGAAGACCAGAATATCCCTGAGTTTCACGGGATAATAAAGGATGTGAAGGTGCTGGGGCATGACGGAGATGTGAGCTTCTGCACGGATACGAAGGGCCTTCATGTGGAGGTACCGGGCTTTACCTCGAAATATCCTGTCACTATAAAAGTTATCGTGGAGTGACATATTGAATAAATGAAAAAATTTCTGCAATTCTTTTCCAGAGATATCTCCCTCGTGTCCAGAATGCTGCTTATCTTCGCTCTGGGCGCGGGACTGCCTATGGTGATCTCATATATCCTGATCATGATAAATACCGATAATGCCCTGCGTGAGGCCAGACTCCTTCAGGAGTCGGGGGAGGTTTCCGTTATCAGCGAGGACATAGAAAATCACATGCTGATACTGGAGAATATCACCCATTATATGGTGACGGATCTGGTGCTCTCGGGCTTCGGAAGCGAAGATTTCACCGATACTTCAATAGTTTCCAGATATCACAATATCTATAACGATTATCTGGAGAGGGTGGTCTGCTACCACTATGACTCCGATCTGCCGGAGACCGCCTCCTTCAAGTATGCCGACGCTGGCGTAAAGAATGAACAATGGTACATACAGGCTGTAAACCGCGGGGGAGAGGTCTACTGGTTCTATGAGTTTGACGACGAGAGCCTCACCTCAAAGCTCTGTGTCTCAAGGCTTATCACGGGAGTAGAGAATTCAAGACTCGGAGTCGTGTATGCGGTCATGGAGATGAAGGAGATTCAGCAGATGATTGAAAGCCGCGACAAGGATACATTCCTCGTCTACAACAATATAAATGTGATCTCCAATAATACCAGACAAATGGAAATAGACGATATACTCTACGCCCTGATGGATACCGGGAGGGATGTGGTATACAGGGATGAGTACTCAAAGACATTTAGGGCAAAATATATGGGCTTCGATGCGTATATGACTTACTCGGGCGTCGGACGTGGGAGTGAGGCGGATTTATTTGCCGTGGTTTCTGTGGTCAGGACTGAAAGGGAGGCCTTTCCTGACGCCCAGACCCTGTGGATATTCGTTCCCTTCATAATAGGTTTCATCCTGAGCGCTGCGCTGATCATAGTTTTCTCCAGATCCTACTCCGGAAGAGTAGCGCACTTCAGGAGGATGCTTCATGATGACGCTGTGGGAAATATCTCCGAGCTGCCGCCGGAGATGGCGGGCTCCGACGAGATCGGGTTGATGGCAAGAGATCTCCACACCATAATCAGCGAGCAGCAGAAGCTGGCGCAGGAGGTGATGGAGCAGCGGCTGGGTCGCGAGATGCTCAATGCCAAAAACCGAGAGGTGGAGTTTCGCATGCTCTCAAGCCAGATAAATCCCCATTTTCTCTACAATACGCTGGAAACCATGCGTATGCGTGCACTGATAAATGGTGACAAGGATGTGGCTGAGCTGGCAAAGATGCTCTCAAAGGTCATGCGCCATAATCTGAAGGTGAAGGGTGAACTCATGCCTGTTACCGATGAGCTCACCATGGTGCGCTACTATATGCAGATACAGGATTACAGGTTTGGTGACCGCATCAGCTACAGCATAAACGCTGACGATGAAGTGCTGAAAAATTATATGATGATACCCCTGACCATACAGCCTTTTGTGGAAAACGCCTATGTGCACGGCCTGGAGGGCAAGGAGAGCGGCGGAAATATCTCGGTTACCGCGGAGATCACGGACGAAGGCACAGGCGGGATATTAAAGATAACCATCGCCGATAACGGTCTGGGAATGGATGAAAAGACAATAGAGCAGGTAAAGAGGAGCCTTAATGATATGGATTCATCAATTGACCACATCGGCGTCAGGAACGTGGCGAGCCGTATACGCCTGCTTTACGGTCCACCCTACGGTGTGGACGTGGAGAGCGTGAAGGATGAGGGTACTGTGGTGCTGCTTCGCATGCCGGTAATCACGCTGTGATTTTTGTGCTAATTTTTACTGCTAAAATTTTAAATTTACAATGTAGAAATTTTATTTCAGATAAATTATAATACCGTGGAGTAGGCAAAAAATTGCCTGTCAGTTTATTCATCTCAAAAAGGAGGAGAGTTGATATGAAGAGTTTCAAGAAATTCATAGCGGCAGCCACCGCGGGATTGCTGACTTTCGCGGCAGCAGCGCCGGCGTTGAGTGTTCCCGTGCTTGCCGCTGAGGAGAGCACAGAGACCTATCGAATCTTTCTGGCGTTCGGCGGAGATGCAGCAGAGGAGGGCGACTGGGCGTATTCTTATGCAGGAGGCGATGCCACCGAGGGTGTCACCGTGACAGACGCAGAGATAAAGGTAGGCGATACCGCACGCATAGGTCTTGAGTTTGCGAACCCGGTAGTGAATGCATGGTATTTCGCGCCCACTATCATCGCAGAGAGCGTGATAGAGGCAGACTTCTCGGTAAAGGCATTCGTTGACGGAAATGAGGTTTCCGTTGATCTGGCAGCAGGTGACAACTGGTGGTACGAGGGCACAGGCGATTTCACAGACACTCAGGCAATCCGTGTAGCAGGCGGCTTCAACGAGTGGGGAACCCAGTATATGTCAGAGCCCAGCGGCTTCACAAAGCTCGAGTTTGAGGTTACCGCAAACAGCATCAAGGTAGGCGAGGCTGAGCCCGCAGGCGAGGCAGTAGAGTCTACAGAGGAGTACAATATGTATCTGGCATTCGGCGGCGATAAGGTCGAGGAGAATGACTGGGCATATTCTTATGCAGGAGGCGAGGCTTCCGAGGGCATCACAGCCACAGACGCAACCATCAAGGTAGGCGAGACAGCCAGTGTAAAGCTCGAGTTTGATGATCCGGTTGTAAACGCATGGTATTTCGCGCCATTCATCGTAGCTGAAAATGTGGTAGAAGCAGATTTTTCCGTAAAGGCATTCGTTGACGGAAATGAAGTTGCTGTTGACCTCTCAGCCGGTGACAACTGGTGGTACGAGGGTACAGGCGATTTCACAGACACTCAGGCAGTCCGCATAGGAGGCGGCTTCAACGAGTGGGGAACTCAGTACATGGCAGAGCCCAGCGGTTTCAAGACTCTCGAGTTCGAGATCACCGCAAACAGCATCAAGGTAGGCACCGCGGCTGAGGATAACGCAGCTCCCGCTGCAGCGGCAGTGGATCTGGACGGCACCTACAATGCATATATCGGTTTCCAGACACCTGTATTCTCGTTCAGAAACGCATGGAACGATACGACCTACGGTCTCGGGACAGATTATTTCAACCAGGTTACTGGCTGGGAGGGAAGTGACGCCGTAGTTCTTTCCGGCACCTTTGCCGATGCCGAGATCAAGGGTAACGGTACCTACACTGTTTCAGTAGACGGACTTTCATTCCCGGCAGGCGAGTTTGATTCACAGGATTACATGAACCTGATCTTTGTGTCAACAGATATCCCGAGGACAGACGCCATCACCGTATCTGATGTAATGCTCGATATCGACGGAATGCAGCCCTCTATCAGTCCTCTGATCAGCCCTGAGGATGATGACGAGTACCTGACTATCGCTATCCAGAATATTTGGAATCCGGACATCGCGACCATCGGCTTTTACACCGTACCGCCCACAAAGATGAGTGTTACCTTTACACTTTCAGGTTTCAACTATGACAATCCCGATGAAGCAGCTGCAGAGGAGACAGTAGAGGAGCCCGAAGCAGAGGAAGTTACAGAGGAGGTTACTCCCGAGGCAGATGTTGCAGCTGAGGAGACAACTCCCGCGGCTGACACTAATGCAAATCAAAGCGGCGGATTCCCGGTAGTTCCGGTAGTGATCATCGCTATCATCGTTGTAGCCGGCATCATCGTAGGTGTAGTGGTTTATAATAAGAAAAAGGGCGACGGTTCTTCACAGTTATAACCGCGAATAGGGAAATGTAATTTTTTAAGCTAAAAAAGTCAAAATATTCGTGTATTAAACAAGACCCCACCGGTGGTAAGATAGTTAGTGACGGTGGGGTTTTTGTTGCCATATCGTTAATCTAAAGAAAAGGAGAAGGAAAGAATGAAGGAAAAGACTGACGCACCTTCAGGGGGAGTCGTTAATGGTCTGCTACACATTCTGCAGCGCGTATCGGCGATCCTTTTGGTGGTTCTGATCTTTCTTCCGGGCGTAAACCCCGGTCGTATCACAGAACTCATCAATAAAAATGTATCCCTGTTTCCTGCGGCGATATCTTACGATTCACTGACCGCGGAGATGGGAAGGGCTTTCACAAAGTTCTGGGTAGCCGAGAGCACTATTAAGTTTCTGTTCGCGGGTTCAATCGTGCTGCTTATCGGAATACTTTGTGCTGCCGCAGCGGGCTGTATGTCCGTTGGAAACAACAGATTAAAGAGGCTTGGCGGGCTGATAGGAATAGGGGGCAGCGTGCTAATGATAATAGGCCTCGTGATTATCTATATGTCCTACGCTGACATTAGGCAAACCCCTAATCCTGACAGGGTAAATCCTATGTTTCCCTCGGGGCTGACGGTATATGCCATACTTGTGGGTATCTTTACACTGTCAAACGCAGTCGCCACCGTAATGGTCATGATGCGTCCGATGGAGAACAGGTTCTGGATGGAATCCAAGTACAAACTTTTCCTCATGTTCCTGCCCTTCGCAGCGCTGTGTTTCGTCTTCGCATACCTGCCTCTCTGGGGTTGGAGATACGCATTCTTCGATTATACCGCCGGCGGTTCTCTGACAGCCGACAAATTCGTGGGCTTCAAGTGGTTTACTTCCCTGTTCCAGTCGGAGGCTACCAGAAATGACGTGCTGCGAGTGCTGAGAAACACCCTCGTCATGTCAGGTCTCGGTATCCTTACCAGCTGGCTGCCCATGGCATTCGCGATTTTCCTCTGCGAGATCAAGAATGTCAAGCTCCGCAGATTTATTCAGACATTTACCACCATTCCGAACTTCATTTCGTGGGTTATGGTGTACGCTATTGCTTTCGCGATATTTTCAACAGACGGATTTATCAATACAATCGCATCGGCAATCGGCATGCTGCCTGAGGGCACTGCGGGCACGAACTACCTGCTCTCCAGCGACGGCATCTGGGTCAAGATGCTGCTGTGGGGTATCTGGAAGGGCATAGGATGGTCAGCGATCATTTATATCGCCGGTGTTTCCGGAATAGACCAGCAGCTCTATGAGGCTGCCACTGTGGACGGCGCGGGGCGTTTCCAACGTATGTGGCATGTGACTGTGCCAGGTCTTTTGCCCACCTATTTCGTTATGCTCCTCATGTCCATAGCAAACATATTGAGCAACGGTATGGATCAGTATCTGGTGTTCGAGAATAAGCAGAACACATCTGTGATAGAGGTTTTGGATCTGTATGTGTACCATCTGGGTATCGGAAACGGCAATATCCCGTTGTCTACCGTTATCGGTATGGTAAAGTCCATAGTTTCCGTCATACTGCTGTTTGTGGCCAACAGGGTCTCAAAGTCAGTCCGTGGCGAGTCTATAGTATAAAGGAGGTGAGATTATGGCAAAGACAGCACAGGAAAAGATCGACGAAAAGGCCGAGCGCGAATATGAGAAGCATCATAAATCTCACATAAAGAAGAGCTTCGGAGACAAGGTCTTCGATGTCGTCAATCATATCTTCTTTATACTGTTTACCCTGCTCTGCGCGTTTCCGTTCTACTATCTGTTTATAAACACGATATCGGACAACTCAATGGTGCAGAAGGGTCAAATCACTCTGATCCCCAGGGGTATCAATATCAACAACTATATTATGATGCTCAATGTTAACGACCTGGGACAGGCCTTTATTGTGTCTATTGCCCGTACCATCATCGGTACAGCGCTGATGGTTCTCGCGTCGGCTCTGGTCGGATATCTGGTGACAAAGCAGGAGATGTGGCACAGACAGTTCTGGTATCGCTTTCTCGTCATCACGATGTATTTTAACGCAGGAATAATTCCCTGGTACTTGAACATGTCTATGCTGGGACTGACCGACAATTTCCTGGCATACATCATTCCGGGTATTGTGGCTCCATACAATATCATCCTGGTAAAGACCTACATCGAGAGCATTCCTGCCGAGCTGGAGGAGAGCGCTTTCATCGACGGAGCCGGCTACTTTACGGTGTTCAGACAGATCATCTGGCCCATCTGTAAGCCGATACTCGCCACCATCGCCATATTCGGTGCTGTAGGACACTGGAACTCATTCACGGATTCACTGATTCTGATGCAGAACAATCCGTCAATGTATACATTGCAACACCGCCTGTATATTTATCTGAACACCAGCAGCAACCTCGGCCAGCTCATGAGCGGAGGAGGAAATGTGGCTTCAACCGCTGCTGCAGGAATGATGAATATGAAGGTACTGAAATACACAATCTCCATGGTGACCGTGATCCCGATCCTGATTGTGTACCCCTTCATGAACCGCTACTTCGAAAAAGGTATTATGTTGGGAGCAGTGAAGGGCTAAGCGACCCAGGGATAACAGGAGCCGGATAATAAGTAGAGGAGGAAAAAAGAAAATGAAAAAGATTGTTTCAAAAATGCTGTCAGGAGCCTGTGTTGTAGCAATGACAGCCACACTTCTGACGGGCTGCGGCGGAACTGCGCAGCTGGCACAAAACGGCGGAGGAGACACAGAGGGCGGAGCAGCGACTGCGGCCACAGCGAACGCAGGCGACGAACCTATCACACTTACAGTGTTCTCACAGCTGGCAAACTATTCCGGCGAGCAGACAGGCTGGTCGGCGGATGTGCTGAAGGACAAATTCAATGTTGTGATCAACATCGTTCCCGACCTGAACGGAACACTTCAGACCAGAATGGAGTCCGGAGATCTGGGCGATATCGTGGTATGGGGCGATAACGGAACCAACTATCAGAACGCTATCGAAGCAGGATTGCTCTACGACTGGAATGAGGATGACCTCATCCAGGATTATGGACAGGACATACTGAAATATTTCCCCAACGCGCTGGAATTCAATGCATCCTATTCAGGGGGCAAGACCTACGGAATAGGTCACGGTCTCGCTTCAAACAATAATGACCTTCAGGATTTCTTCTACACCTGGGATATCCGTTGGGATCTCTACAAGGAGCTGGGTTATCCGGAGGTAAATGAGCTGGAGGATCTGGTGGATGTATTCGCTAAAATGAAGGAGTTATGTCCCACCGATGAAAATGGAAATCCTACCTATGCCGTATCGCTCTGGCCCGACTGGGATGGCGACATGGTAATGTATGTAAAGTCTACTGTTACAGCATTCCTTGGTTACGACGAGCTGGGTGTCGGTCTCTACGATCCCACCACCGGCGATTACTATGACTGCCTTATGGAGGATGGACCTTACCTTCGCGCATTAAAATTCTATAACACGCTGTATCAAAAGGGATTGCTTGATCCTGACTCAATGACGGCTACATGGGATACTATGAGTGAAAAGGTTTCCAGCGGCGGAACATTTTTCTCTATCTTCAACTACGCAGGTGAGTCACTTTACAATACTCCCGATAATGTTGAGGCAGGCAAGGCTATGTATCCTCTGACACCAAAGAACGCAACACCTATCGTTTACGGCATGTCTACTCTCGGCGGAAACAGACTCTGGTCCATCGGCGCAAAGACTGAATACCCCGAGCTTTGTATGGAAATCATCAATTACCTCTGTACTCCCGAGGGGAGAATGGTAATGGAGTACGGTCCTCAGGGAGAGACCTGGGATTATGACAGCGAGGGAGGATGTTATCTGACAGATTTGGGAACGAAAACCACAGCAGATATCGAAACACCCATGGAGGAGCACACCGGAACCTTCCATGACGGACAGCTTCAGATCAACAATATCACCTGGGCGCTCGACGCAGTAAATCCCGATTCTGCAATAGGTGACAGTTTCAACTGGAGGTCATGGGCATCAAGCCAGTTACCTGCTCAGACAGATATCGAGGCTGACTGGAGAAATTACACCGGAGCAGATACCTTCAACAAGTATATGCTCTCAGGCGGCTACAGAGTTTCACCCGCATCTACCTATGTGGCATCTACCAAAAGTGAGGAATTCACCACCAAGTGGACTCAGACAACTACCTGTATCACAAAGTATTCATGGAATGCGATCTACGCAAACAGCGATGATGAGTTCGACTCGATCGTACAGACCATGAGGGATGAGGCAAACAGTTACTATTATCAGGAGTGTCTGGAATGGTCTCAGAACGAGGCAGCTATCAGACATCAGTGTGAGCAGGAACTTTCCCTTGAATAATAGCTGAAACGAATGTATAATATAAACGGGGCTGACGACAACGCCAGTCCCGTTTTTATAATAAGCACAATAACTAATCCCCTTCTTACGTGCAAGCACGACGTGTGGGATGGATTTTTGCACTGGAATCAAAAATAATTTGCGCTTGCTGTAAAGCCTCCGGCGGAGAGCTCTGAGGGTTCTGTATGGAAGCATGCCGCTTTAAGCGGGGGATTCCTTGTAAAGCCTCGCGTCGATGGGAGCGAACGAGATGTGCTGATCTGTGAAAAGTAACATAAGATAAAGGAAAGAGCGCGAAGTGAAGATATTCGGACTGGATTCGCCGCTGTACAAATTCATCACCTGGCTGTGGGATATCATCAAGTTGTCTGTGCTGTGGACAGTATTCTCAATCCCCATTATCACTGTTGGCCCCGCCACCGTGGCAGTAGCCTATGTCACGAACCAGATGGTGGAAGAGCAGGAAGGGCGCATAGCACACACTTTTGTCAGAGAGTTCAGGAACAATCTGAAAAAGGGCATCCCACTGGGGCTCATTGCCCTGGTGTGCCTGTACGCGGTATATCTCGATTTCCAATTTTATCAGGCGCTGGAGGACAATCCCATCCAGTTTCTCATCATGGGTATTCTCGCCATGGTCATTTTTCTGATGTCATTTATCTATGCATTCCACCTGATGGCGCGCTATGAGAACAAGCTCACCCGCACCATCAGAAATTCCTATGATATAGCAACAAAATACTTCGGGCGGACAATACTGCTCATATTGTTCCTGGCGTTGGAACTGGTATTCTTTTTTTGGAACCTGACTACAATGCTGATAGGAGTTTTCGTGGCGGCGGGAGGCATGAGTTATACTGTGAGCGCCTTTGTCATGAAGATCTTTTATACTATTGAAAAGGAGCAGCAGACTGGCCAATGAAAAATGTACTTCTTGTAGATGATGAGGCCGTGATCAGAGAAGGACTCAAGCTCCTGATCGACTGGGAGTCCTACGGTTTTACGGTGACGGGCTTCTCGGCAAACGGAAATGACGCAGTAAAAAAGATAATGAACCTCAGACCGGATCTGGTGATCATGGACATCAGGATGCCCGGGCTGTCGGGGATAGAAGTGCTGGCGCAGGTGCGCAGCAAGGGTTATGAGGGCGAGATAGTGATCCTTAGCGGCTACTCTGAATTCGAGTACGCAAGGGCTGCCCTTGGATATAATGTCTGCGGATATCTGACCAAGCCCGTGGACGAGGAGGCACTGACACAGATACTGAAAAAAGCCTCTCAGAGCCTCGACAGGAGATCCGAGGAGAAGCGTACCAAGGATCAGTACTATGAAAAGTTCAGGATACAGTTGGTGAGAGACCTGCTGGTGTCGGATGAGACCCCGGACGAGATCCAGAGAGAGGAATACGACCTGGGCTTCTCGGTTTATCAGGTTCTCACTTATGAGCGTTTTGACCCGAAGGATCCAAAGAGAGAGTACAGCTTCGCAGAGTTGCTCACGGTCTCGGGTATGACCTCGGAGACTTTTGTTCATCTGAATATCGAGGGAGAGGACATACTCCTGCTGCTGGGGGAGGCGGCCATTCGCAGATTTTCCGATGTACTGGCGAAATTTTCATCGGAGCTGGCGCCCCAGGCTGACTCGCCATTGTCCACACTTTTCATCACTTACGGCAAGATGGTGAATTCTCTCGAGGCGGTGCCCTATTCCTATCAGGAGGCTGTGGAGTATATGAAACGCCGATTTTACTGCGATGAGGGAGTCCATGTTTCAGGCGGCGACGACACGATTGAGCAGGGAGATGAGGCGCTGGGAAAGGATCGGTTGGAATTTTATACCGACGCCCTTTCCGGACTTATACAGTCCTTCAACAGGAGTGGGATCGCGGAGAAGCTGACCGAGCTGAAGCTTGAGCTCACGGGAGTCTCGGATTCCATAGAGGATGTGAGGCTGTTTCTCACGGATCTATTCCTCTCCGTAAAGGAAAAGCTGAACCATCTCTACGCCGGAAAAAAGCTGCCATTCGCTACCAATTCCGACGTCATCAGATATATTAGGGAGCAGTTTTATCTGTATGAGATACTGCGGTTTTTGAGCGAGCAGTTCGAGCATGTGATGGCGGAGATGGGAGGGTTCTCCGGAGATTCGGTCATGGATGCGGTGGCGGGCTTTATCGCCCACAACTACGCCGAGAATATCACCCTTGAGAATATCGCGCCCCTCTTCGGCTACAATTCCTCCTATCTCGGCAAGATATTTGCCCGAAAGATGGGAGAAAATTTCAACAGCTATCTGGACAAGGTCCGGATAGAGGAGGCAAAAAGGGAGCTCCTGGCGGAGGGAGTAAAGGTCTACACCGTGGCGGAGCGGGTAGGCTACAAAAATGTGGATTATTTCCATGTGAAATTCAAGAAATATACGGGCTTGAGCCCCGCAGAATACAGGAAACAAAGCAAAGAGAATAAATAGGAGGGTTTAATTATGAAGTTCAGTAACGGATGCTGGATCAACCGGGAGGGAGTCGGAGCGTTCTCGCCTGCAGAGGTTTATTACACCAGGTCTTCGAGAGAGGAGCTCACTATATGTGCGCCTACCTCAAAGATCAAGACCAGGGGCGACACTCTCGGTGGGATTCTTCTCACCATAAAGATCAGCGCACCCTACAAAAATGCCCTGAGAGTCCGTGTCTATCACCACATGGGCTTAGAGGACAGAGATCCCCACTTTGAGCTTACGGCGCCTCAGGCGGGACTCATGGAGACAGAGGAGACCGAAACCGAGATCATTGTGAAAAACGGTACCTTAAGCTTTCACATGGACAAGGAGACCGGTGCCAGATGCTTCATGAGAGGCGATAAGGTGCTGACAAAGAGCGGCGCCAAGGATCTCTCTTATGTTAAGACCGACTGGAAGGGGCTCCCCTACGACAAGGGACCTGAAAACGCATATATGAAGGAGCAGCTCTCAATTGATGTAGGTGAGTTGATCTATGGACTGGGGGAGCGTTTCGGCGCCTTCGTCAAGAATGGTCAGTCCATTGACATGTGGAATGAGGATGGTGGTACATCCACGGAGCTGTCCTACAAAAATATTCCTTTTTACCTCTCAAACAAAGGCTACGGAGTATTTGTGAACCATACCGACAGGGTTTCTTTTGAGGTTGCCTCGGAGATGGTAACAAAGGTGGGTTTTTCCGTTGAGGGTGAGTGCCTGGATTACTTTCTGATCGACGGGCCCGCCATGAAGGATGTGCCATTGCGGTATACCGCAATGGCTGGGCGTCCGGCGCTTCCTCCGGCCTGGAGCTTTGGCCTGTGGCTTTCGACATCCTTTACGACGAATTATGATGAGGAGACGGTCACCAGCTTTATCGAGGGCATGCGGAAGCGAGATATACCGCTGCACGTATTCCACTTTGACTGCTTCTGGATGAAGGAATTTGCATGGAGTGATTTCACATGGGATAATCGTGTATTCCCTGATCCGGAGGGAATGCTGAAGCGGTTGAAGAGTAAGGGCGTGAAGATCTGCTGCTGGATCAACAGCTATATCGGGCAGGAGTCTGTTCTGTTTGATGAGGGCGTCGAGAAGGGATATTTCATTAAGCGTCCGAACGGAGATGTATGGCAGTGGGATATGTGGCAGCCAGGCATGGCTATCGTGGACTTTACCAATCCCGATGCCGTAAAGTGGTATCAGGGCAAGCTGACAGAGCTCCTCGATATGGGAGTTGATGTGTTCAAGACCGACTTCGGCGAGAGAATACCCACCGATTGCGTGTACTTCGACGGCTCAGACCCGAAGAAGATGCATAATTTTTACACTTATCTGTATAACAAGGCTGTTTACGAGGTGATCGCAGAAAAGAAGGGAGAAAAGGACGCGCTGCTCTTTGCGAGAAGTGCCACCGCAGGCGGCCAGAAATTCCCGGTTCACTGGGGCGGCGACTGCTGGAGCGATTATGTGTCAATGGAGGAATCGCTGCGCGGCGGACTATCTTTCACCAGCTCAGGCTTTGGCTTCTGGGCGCACGATATCGGGGGCTTCGAGTCCACATCCACAGCCGATGTATACAAGAGATGGTGTGCCTTCGGAGCATTCTCGTCACATACCAGGCTTCACGGCTCAAGCTCTTATCGCGTACCTTGGAATTATGACGATGAGGCCTGCGATGTGCTGCGTTACTTCATAAAGCTGAAACACACGCTGATGCCGTATATTTACAGAAATGCCATAGAAACTCATGAGACGGGTGTTCCCATGATGCGCTCCATGGCCATAGAATATCCTGATGACAGAAACTGCGGCTACCTGGCTACCCAGTATTTCTTCGGAGACGAGATACTGGTGGCTCCCATATTCAATGACAGGAGCATGGGCGAGTTCTA
Organism: uncultured bacterium; assembly: GCA_937916345.1. GTDB lineage: Bacteria > Bacillota > Clostridia > Lachnospirales > Lachnospiraceae > RGIG6904. Next base: position 15,981 of record CALFUE010000137.1, on the reverse strand, counting down.
CCTGCCTGACGGAACCTGGACGCATCTTACCAGCGGTGAGGTGAAGGCAGGCGGCAGATGGTACAGAGAGCATATTGACTATTGCGATATCCCCGCCTATGTCCGTGAGAATTCCATACTGGCTATGGGAAATATCGACACGGCTCCCGAGTACGATTACGCCGACGGCGTGACCTATCGTATTTATGCGCTCACCGACGGGGCAGAGGCTTCAACAGAGGTCTACTCTATGGAAAATACAAAGGAGGGTGAGATCAAGGCGAAGAGAACGGGTGACATAATTAAGATCGATGTCAGCGCCTCAAAGCCCTTCGTGATCCTGCTGGTAAATGTGGCTTCTGTGTCAAATGTCAGCGGAGCTTCTTATGAAAGTACACCGTCAGGCGTGAAAATCTCAGCAAATAAAAGTGGCGAGATAGAAATTAAACTTTGATTTGACAACAGGAGGAAGTAAAAGATGCGTTCTTTTTTCAGAAAAAGCGTAGATAATACGGACAATGTCAAAAATATCGGTGAAGATGGAGAGGCATACATCGACCGGTTGCTGGGGGAAATGACTCTCGATGAAAAGATTGGAATGATTCATGGTAAGACTTTCTTCAAGAACGGCAGTGTGGAGAGGCTGGGAGTGCCTCCCATCGTCACTTCCGACGGTCCTCACGGTGTACGCCCGGAGTTTGGCGACGATGACTGGAACGGGTTGAATCAGAATGACGACTATATCACCTATATGCCTGTAAACAGCGCCCTGGCCAGCACCTGGAACAGGACACTGGCCTATGAGCAGGGCAGGACACTCGGAGTGGAGTTTCGCGGCCGCGGCAAGGATGTGGCCTTAAGCCCCGGTATAAATATAAAGAGAGATCCCCTGTGCGGCAGGAATTTCGAGTATATGAGCGAGGATCCGAGGCTGATAGAGGAGATTGTGGTTCCCTTTATCCGCGGCATGCAGCTCTCGGATGTGGGAGCTTGCGTAAAGCATTTTGCCGTGAATAACCAGGAGACCGAGCGCCTTACGGTAGATACGAAGGTTTCTGACCGTGCGCTCTATGAGATCTATCTGCCGGGCTTTAAGGCGGCAGTGCAGAGGGGCGGATCCTATACACTAATGAGTGCCTACAATCGTTTACGCGGCAGACACTGCTGTCACAACAAGGAACTGCTGGATGATATACTCCGCGACAAGTGGGGTTACGACGGCTGCGTCATCTCCGACTGGGGCGGCGTCCACGACACGAAGGAGGCCGGCGAGACAACCGTTGACTTAGAGATGAGTGTCACCACGGATTTTGACGACTACTTCATGGCTGAGCCATTGAAGAAAGCTGTCCTCTCAGGCGATGTGACGGTGGACAATATCGACCGCAAGGTAAAGAATATCCTTCGGACGCTCTACAGGCTCAGAAAGATCGGACCTGACGCGCCATTAAGAAAGCCCGGCACCTACAATGCCATAGACCACAGGAAGACGGCGAGAGCTGTGGCTGATGAGTCCGTGATCCTCCTGAAGAATGAGGACAAGGCGCTTCCCCTCGACCCGGGAAAGGTGAAAAAGCTCGTGGTAATAGGTCACAACGCCATGATCCGGCAAGCCTTGGGCGGAGGTTCTTCAGAGCTGCGAAGCCTCTACGAGATCACGCCTCTCATGGGCATAAAGATGCTCCTCGGCGGAAATACCGAGGTGGTTTATGAGAAGGGCTACGAGGCTCCTATACTGCTGAACAGGCTTCAGACCTGGCAGGAGACATCCACGGATATCGAGTCCGTGAGGGCGTCTCATAAAAAGACCGGCGCAGAGAATGCGGAAGATCAAAAAGAGTTGAGAGAGAGAGCCATCGAGGCGGCAAAGGATGCCGACGCCGTGATCTATGTTGGAGGCCTCGATCATATATTTGACGCCGAGGGACAAGACAGAGAGTCCATGACTCTGCCCTACGGCCAGGATGAGCTGATAGACAAACTCCTTGATGTGCGCCCGGATGCGGTGATAACGCTTGTGGGCGGTTCTCCGGTGTCAATGCCCTGGCTTTCAAAGGCAAAGTCCCTCGTCTACATGTATTACAACGGAATGGAGGGCGGAAATGCCCTGGCGGCAGTGCTTTTCGGGCATGTAAACCCCAGCGGCCATCTGGCTGAGACATTCCCCGTGAAGGCGGAGGATGCTCCCGCTCATGCGAACAACACCTTCGGAGCAAAGGAACTGGTTGAGTATAAGGAGGATGTTTATGTGGGCTACCGCTACTATGACACCAGGGGAACAGTGGTAAACTTTCCCTTTGGATATGGCCTGAGTTACACGACCTTTGGCTATTCCGACATCTCGATTAAAAAGGTTTCGGGAAACGGAGGGTCCGTGGATGTGACCTTTAAGCTGGAGAATATCGGTAACCGCGCCGGACTGGCGGTTCCGCAGGTTTACGTAAGACCGGTAAACCCGTCGGTGGACAGGCCTATAAGAGAGCTCAAAGCCTTTGACAAGATCGCCGTAAACCCGGGGGAGAGGGTTGAGGTCACGCTGTCCCTCTGCGCTATAGACTTCTCTTACTACAGTGAGGAGAGCGGCGGCTTTACGGTGGATCACGGAGAGTACGTCATCGAGGTTGGCGAGTCCGTGGCTGATATTCGAATCGAGGGAAGAGTAAAGATTTGAGAGTTGAAGATATGATTGACAGGGCAGTCTCGGAAGAGATGATGCCAGCCCTAAATCTTCTGGTGTTAAAAAACGGAGCAGAGGTGCTCTACCATGAGGCTGGAGATATCCACCGGGACAATGTCTTACGCATGTTTTCCATGACAAAACCCCTGACGGGCTTTGCTGCCATGCTGCTGTTGGAGAGGGGAGAGATCACCCTGGGGGATCCGCTGGAGCGCTACATCCCTGAGTTTGCAGGGGTGAGAGTCGTTGATCCAGCGACAAAGGAGATAAGAGTCCGCAGGCGGCCGATCTATATAAAGGATCTGCTGTGCATGACATCGGGCCTGAGCTACCCCGGGGATAAGAATGACCCGTCGGCAGCGGCGTCGGGAGTCATATTTGATGAGATGGATCGAAGGCTCTATACTGATGATCCCGTCACGACGAATGAGTTTGCGGTTATGATGGCGGAGCGGGGACTTCTTGCCTTTGAGCCGGGGGAGAGCTGGCTCTATGGCACGAGCGCTGATATTATGGGTGCGGTAATAGAGATTATAAGCGGTGTGAGCTTCAATGAGTTCATGCGCAGAGAGATATTTGAGCCGCTGGGTATGGAGGATACGGCATTTTATTGTCCCACTGAAAAAAGCGATAGATTGGCGAAGGCCTACGAGTATCCGCGCTGGATCGTGAATCCCTTTGATCCCGCATCATTTTGCCCGGAGGAAAAGGGTACATGGAAACCCTACGACAGGGATCACCTGGCGATAAAGAGGAAGGGCGACGCCGAGCCTGCCTTTGCATCCGGAGGCGCGGGGATTTTTTCCACACTGGACGATTATGCGAAATTTGCCACCATGCTGCTGGGCGGCGGGGAATACCGCGGCAGGCGCCTCATGAGCAGCGAGATGGTGAAATATTTTACTTCCGGAGGTCTGACGCCCTGGCAGAGGGAAAGGTTCTGGAAAACCTGGGATTCACTGGCGGGTTATGACTACGGGAATTATATGCGTCTGGCTCTGGGCTCATCCGCGGGACAGACTCCCCAGTGGAAGGGAGGTTACGGCTGGGACGGCTGGCTCGGCACGTATTTTATGAATGTCCCTGACAGCGGGCTCACGGTTCTGGTGGGTACACAGGTGACGGACGCAGGGGCGCTGCCCTACATACAGCAGATCCGCAATCTGCTGTATACAGATAAAAGACTGAGATGATTTTGGAGCCGGATACCGTTAGTGCCTGTTCTTCAGGCAGTTACGTTATTGGAGGGGGAATATGGCGGAGTACCGTTTGGGAGATCTGACCTTTGACAGTGAAGAAGAATATGTGGTGGCTCAGGAGGATTTGCGCCGCATTCGCGAGATTATGGGGAAATATGATATTTCAAAGCCCGAGGATGCAGCGAAGCTCCTGGCTGAGCTGGGAGACGGAGACGACTTTCTCTCGGACTACGGCAAAAGGTTTATCGAGAAGCTCCGCGCGACCGCAGACCACTCCGAAAAGCCTGCAAAGAAAAAGGCGCGGGAGTTCGGCAAAGGTAAAAAGCCCTCTTCCGGAGCGAAGCCTGCCGTTCATGTATTCACGGCAAGGCATATCATCATAGGGACTGTTATCGTGGCGCTGATCGTAGCCGCTGTTATTTTTCTGCCGCGACTATTGAAGGGGTCATCCTCGGAGGCGGCAGAGGCCAGGAGGTCTCTGGTTCTGGGATATGTGGCTGAGCAGTTAAAGGTAAAGGCAGATGCCATAGATTATTATGAGACGGCTCTGGGGATGGAGGATGCCGAGGCAAAGGCAAAGGTTTCAGATATCCTGTCAGATGCCTACACCATTGATCTGACGGGGCAGAACGTAGAGACCATGAGCGATGCCTCCATAGAGATGGTTTATACCCAGCTTATCACGAGGGGCGATATAGTAAACGGCGCCTATGTGGAGCCAAAGGAGATCACGGATCTGAAGTCTAAGATCGCGGACGCGAAGGCCACCGGAGAGCTGCCGGCGGCAGAAAATGCAGCAGATGAGGAGTCCGCGGCCGAGATTGACGGCGTAAAGATAAACATGGTGAACCAGATGATGGATTACCAGTACCGCATCGCCGCCGCTATGTATTACGAGTACTCGCAGTTTGATCTGGAGGAGGAGGAGATACAGGAATATCTGGAGGAGGACATGGAAAAGGCCTTCGGGCACAATATCTATGCCCTGGAGCTTACCGACGAGGAAAAGCTCATGTACTACGATGATTTTGTGAACAGGGGATTATTTGCCGACAGACAGGTGGTGAGGTTTTCGCCGTCGCCAGTTGTCTATGGCCTTCCGGAGCTGAATCCCAGGGCGAGCATCACGCTGCCCGGGGCAGACAGGGAGCTGACTGTCATCCAGGAGTCTGTGGCTCCGGTGGCTTCTGTCGCCTACAGGCTGGTGTCGGATGGCGGAGAGGGCTATCTGATGCTCAGAGGGAATTCCGATCCCAGTACGGTGCTGCTGGACAGCAACGGAAATACCACATATGTCCAGGGGGATTACATGGTTCGTATGTCCGGCGTGGTGACTATCGGGGAATGGTATATGGATGGCGCGAATATCGGATTGCTCATCGACGGCAGCGCAGCCGGGAGGATTTCGAACATTTATGAGCTGAAGTACTAAAAAAATACCGGAATTTTTGAAGAAAATTCAGTAAAATTCTAAAGTATCTCACAATTCTTTCGATATAAATATAAACAGGTTAAAAGGGTGGAGTCTGTCCACCGTTGTTTTGATACACAATTCTCTCACGGCTGCGGGGCCGGCAAATCCCGCGGAGGTTGCTTATGTATAAGAATATCCTGAAGAAACTTCTGGCGTTTTCTCTGGCAGTGGCGATGGTTGCCGGAGTAGTTGAACTGCCTAAAATAGCGTTTGCGGAGGGTGAGGAAGAACTCCTGGGCGCTGCGGTGTCAGGGAATGTTGTGATAAAAGGCAACGAGACCAAATATACCGGAAACGAGATAGATATATCTAATATTGTCACGGTCTATAGAGATGGCATACAGGCGGCCAAGAGCACATATGATGTATATCCGGAAAACTATTATGAAAAAGTCCAGGAAGTTGGTACATATAATATAAATGTTAAATTCCACTATGAGGATACGGAATATCCATCTACCTTTGTTGTGTTACCGCAGGATACATATAGTATTAATGCTCAATTTGAGACATATCTGATATCAGGTACTCATAGTTTCCCATATACTCCTGATGATTTGCCGGTAGTTTATTACAATGAGGATGTCGGAGAACGGACTGTCACGGTTCATGCAGGGGATCTGTTTGAACCAAAATATATTAAACCCGATGAGGGTTATACGATCAGTGATGTACAAATAAACGGTATTGGTCACAATAAAGGTGAATGCAATGTGACAGTAAAGACGAATAATTTGGCATCTATTACGAATACGAGTCAATTTGATGTCGCTCTTGCCCTGGATAATGAAACAAATGTGATCATCGATGATATAGGTCAGACGGGATCGAATGGTGTATATTCCGTTACATATACAGGATCGGCTTTGTTTTCGGAGCTTAATGGCTTATACCTGATGGTATCAGACAAAACTCAGAAAATATCTCTTTTGTCGAGTCAGTCCCGGCAGCAGTTTAATGTGGACGTAATATATACATCTCCTTCGAAAGTGGTTTCAAGTGTAGAGCCGGAAAACATTAAGGAGGCCGGAACATACAACATTACTGTATCAACAAAGGGGAATTTCGCGTCAGTTGATCCGCTGATCGGAGATACGGAATTCTACGGCGGATCTACCAGTCTTACTCTGACGGTTAATAAGAAGAATATGACTGATGGGTACAAAATATATGACAATTCAACGGGTAGGCTGATCAGGGACTATAGTACGAGTGGAACATCCTACAGGCCGGTAGCATACCATCCGTATACAGATTTTTCAGTGTATTATGGAGATGATGAAACACCATTGGTTCTTAACACTGATTATGTGATAGACAAGGATGATGACAGCGGAAGTGGCACAGGAGAGGTTACCTTAAATGGGATAGGCGATTACAGCGGTCGTTTCACCTTTCTCTACACCATCAAATCCGACATGAATCTGATCTTAAATCAGACTTCGCGTGTATATGATCCTTCAAACAGTACGATCGGGTATACAGTGACTAATGCTAGTGGTGCTGTAATATCTTCTGATAACTACGATGCGTTTGAGTATTATGATGTGGATGCATCGGATCCTGACAATACAGGGACTTATAATGACGGGACGTCTGAAGCAAAAAAAGGAATGACCAATGCGGATCTCAAAAAGGTAGTAGTAAGAGGTAAAGAAGGAACACCCTATGAAGGTCAGGAAAGACAGGAGACCTTTGAGGTGACACCATATTCAGCAGCAAGCCTTGCTCTTACCGGGATAAGTAACTCAACCCTGGTTTATGGTGAGGGCGGAAGTCCGGTAAGCAGAGTGGAGGATACAAGAGGATCTACTGTTACTCTTGAAGAGGGAGTAGATTATTATATTGAGTATTACAGCGATGCGGATGGTACGATCAGCATAGGAACGGATAGCACGATATTTGATGCCGGTGTTTACTATTACAGAGTTAAGGGAATAAGAGAAAAACAAAGCACCGGAAATTATAATGGGCAGAGTGCAGCATACAAGGTTACGATCACAGGTCTGAATATCGAAGACATGGATGTGAAAGGTGCTGCCTATAACGGGAATGCTGTTTCACCCACAGTGTACTTGAGCAGTAATCCCGACTACATTATTTATGCGGATAATCAGTTTAAGAAAAATGGATATGTATTTGAGCCCTACGATAGTGGAAATATAGTAAGTTCTACTGACGAAACAGTTGCCTGGGACGGGAAGAGCGCCGGCAGCTGGAAGTTTACACTGCGCGGTATCGGTGGTAATTATGTCGGAACCAAAACTTTTACATTCATTGTGGAAAGGGCAACCCTGACTATTGATCAGATTTACTCCGAAAATATTCTCTGGTCAGACGGCAAAGAGGTGGAGTGGACCGGCGGAGCCACTGAGATCCCTTCCCTCACCGTAAAAAATAAAAACGGTGATACCATGACTTCAGGCACGGATTACACTGTTGAATACTCAAATAACACCACTGTGAATAACTCAGCAAAGGCGCTGGTCACCATGGTGAATTCGAATTATGTGACGGGTTCATCACAAACGCTCACCTATGTGATCACACCACGCTCCTTCACCAATAACTATGTTGTCATCGAGTCATTTGGTGTGACGCCGGTATCGGGCAATGGTGTTTACGAATGGAAAATCACAAATCTCATAGTGAGTGATACCGGAAGAAGTAATTACAGACTTGTCGAGGGGACTGATTATACCATCAGTTACAGCAATAATACTACCGCAATTGACTCAGAGAGCAGCAGCGAGCAGACAGCTACCTTTACCATAACAGGTATGGGAAACTACAAGGACACACTGAGCAAGACCTATCTTTGCGGTTACGATATCAATGACAGTGAGAAGGTAAAGATAACAGGTATCTCGAACGTCACCTATACAGGCTATCCGCAGCCTGCAAGTGAAAGTGATGTCATAGTAAGATATGGGACAAAGATCCTTGAAAAGGATAAGGATTATACTATTACCTTTTTACGAAATGACGGAAGATTGGATGAACTCGGTAATGAACCTACGGGAAATGTCATAAGGACCCTGGCCGGTATCGTTACGGTCACCATACAGGGAAAAGGTCTGTATGTAAATTCGAGGACTCTTACCTACACCATAAATCCTATGGAAATACTTGCCAGGAATGTAGACATTACCATAGACAGGGAAGGTAGTGAAACCTGGGATGAAGACAGAACATTTACTGGAAATCCCATTATCTTTGATGATGTGCATGCGACCTTCAGGGACAAAGATGGCAACTTGCTCACGCTGTACGAAAACTATGATTACGAGTTTGTTTGGAGTAATAATGTAAATGCCAGGGCACGTTCGGGGGCAATGGCCAGAGTGACCGTTGTCGCTGACGGAAATACCGGTAACTACAAGATAAGCGGAGATGAAGCTTATTATCCTTTTGAGATCCTGCAGAGAAAGATGGAGGATGTATCCTTCGAGCTGACTTATGATGACTGTATTTACAGCGGAAAGAAGAATACTCCAACGGTGAACAGCGCTGTGTACAATGGCTATGAACTGGACAAGAGAGATTTCTACACGAATCAGTTTGACTGGATATCAAACAATATAGATATAGGTTCGTGGAACAGAAGTAAAGTCGGCACCTTCAACAGAGTGTATGTGGATTCCCTTACAGAAGGGTCGGAGGAGGTTGTAGTAGCCGGAACGGAAACGATGGTTCCTTCGTACTATGTGGTAAATTCCAACGGTACTTACGGAGGAGGACACATAGTAATGTGTTCATCCGCTACAGGAAACTTTAAGGGATTCCAGATCGCATACTATGACATAAGAAAGGCAAAATTCCCGCTCTCTGATGATAAGAGTACGATCACATCTACTCTCTCGGACGCAAAGGTAGATATTGCTGATGGAGTTATAGATCTGACGAAATATGTGTTCAGGTACATTCATCCCGGTTCAAGCGATCCTTATCAAGGCTCTGCAAATAAGGTTTTGACTGTGGATGATTATGAGCTGATAAATTCAAGTGATAAGTACAAATACGATATCTCAGGGATGTCGGTAGGAAACAGTAATTCTTTCATTATCACAGGAAAAGGCAATTTTGAGGGTGACGCGGAAATACCCTTCAAGCTCTACCACAATATCAGCAATACGGATTCTACTGATATAGTCCTGAATCCTGACCTGTTTACGGTAGAGTCCGGTGAATATTATATAGATGTAAACAAGCTTAAGACTGTGATAGAGTCTGCCGATGGTGAAAAGAGTCTGGTGGTAGTAACCGACAAAAACACAGATCAGCTGATCGGATCGGAAAACTATACCGTGACCATATCAAACTATGCAATAGGCAGCTCTGCTATCACGGTATCCGGAGTTGAGGACAACTATTACACAGGTACCACCGGATCCATAAGATTCTATATCACCGGAGATATATCCACATCCGAAATAACCGTGAACGATGTGATATACACGGGAAAAGCGGTGGAGGCAAAGGATCTCACCGTGAGTGTCAAGAATTCCGCGATATCGGCAAAGGGTACCACAGGCACCACAGAGCTCCGCGCGGGAACAGATTATGAGATAACGGAGATTTCGGGGGATTACATCAACCCTGGTGTCAAGACAGCAATAGTAAAAATTAAGGGAACAGGTCAATACAGAGGTGAGACCACCGCAAAGTTCTCGATATTGTATCCGGTTGAAAAGCTTTCTGTGAGACTGTCTTACAATGGTCAGATTAAATGGTATGCGGATGAATACAAAGAAGCATACATAAGTAAGGGCGTGGCCAGGGAAGACAATTTCGGTAAGCTCACGGTAGAGTTCACCGGTGCCTATATCAATCCTGATGTGGCCGTCTACTATAATTATCTGGATGAGGACGGAAATTTCGTGAAGATTGTTCCTGTTCAGACGTCATATTATGATAAGACACCGAAGGCACAGGTATCGGGAGACGACAGCAGCTTTATCAATGCCGGAACCTGGAGTGTGACTGTTACCCCAAAGGAAACCTCTGATAATGAGGTCTGGTGGGCGACATACGACGGCACAACAAAGCTGACAAGGGATTTCGAGATTACTCCAAAGGACATCAGCACTCATGCGGACTGGTTTGACCTGATGTTTTCTTCCCATACATATACGGGAGGAGCCCTGCGTCCTGCACTGAGCCTTCACAAGGACAAGACCAGAGGAATCGATCTGGTAGAGGGGACGGATTACAGTGAGCCTGTATACAGGGATAATATAGAAGGAAATAATGAAACCGACCGTTTGGCGACCGTCGTCATAAACGGCAAAGGAAATTATACCGGTACTGTGAACAAGACCTTTACAATCACGCCGGCAAAGATCAACAACAACTCTTACTTTACCAGCAATACGGAAGTAAAGAAGGAGTATGCATCGAAAGCTGTGACAGTCACCAGCGATGATGTGGATCTGAAGTACACTTATGTGCTGGGTACTGATGAGGATCCTGATCAGGTAAAGACAAATGTAAAATCTCTGGTACTCGGAAGCGACTATGTGATAAAAAGTGTGGACGGCGTGGAAACAAGCGTGCTTCCCACCGACCAGGGTTCATACAATATACTGATAGAAGGGAAGGGTAATTACTCTGAGGAGAGAACCTTTACCCTGATCATCACTCAAAAGGAGATCACCCCGGGAGGAGACGAGCCCGGAAAGTTCGACGATATCTATATAATGATACTCGATGAGGCTACCGGAAATTATGACGCGGCGTCGGGTGAGGCGGAGTTTACCTACACCGGCTACGAGATTATCCCGAGCATTCAGGTATATTACAATGGCAACACCGAGCCCCTGACAGAGGGCGTGGATTATACCATAAAAAGCGTAAGCAATAATGTAGATGTGGCAGGTCCTCTGGTGAGGGAGCGCATAGCCGATATAAAGAACGATCATTCCAAAGTTGATTATCCGGTGATTACCATCGAGGGAACCGGAAACTATACGGGATCGACCTATGCGTACTTCAATATCAATCCGAAGGAGCTTACCGCTAGTGATATCAGCTATGTGATCAAGTATGACGGCGTGGACGCTACCACCGGTACGAACAAAATGAAGTTCATAAACGGGGATATTGCTTCAACGGATGATTTCGAGACGCATAAGCCTGCTGTCACCGTTTTGAATTACTATAAGTCCGGAAGTCCTCTGACATTGAAGGAAGGACAGGATTATAATCTGGTGTTTGACAGTGTCTACGACAGAAACGATGCCAGATATGCGGGAAAAGCATGCTTCATTATCGAGGCGCCCACATCTTACAAGGACACCAGGATAAACAGCGATGGGGAAAAGGAGACCTACAATAAAGCTTGTAATTATACCGGTGTAATAGGAGAAATCACGGTTACTACCAATGGGGATAATGAGGTAACCGATGTGTCTTCAAGTAATGCCTACCAGAATTACTGGATAGGAACCGATATCTCCAGTGCAAAGCTTAAGTTTGCCGGCAGCAGGATTACATCTGTATACAACGGATTATATGTGGATTTGGATGAAAATGATCTGGTAGAGGCAGTAGAGGACGGGGGAACGAAAATATTAAAGTCCGGCCAGTACAGGATCGTCGCGTACAAGGATCCCACGTTTGTCGGAAATACAGGATCTGTGGATATTGTAAACAGTAAAAAGGTTACGGATATCACAAAAATCAAAGACGCCGGAAAGTATTACTTCGCCATCGACGGAGAGCCCACGAAGGGAACCTATGCTTCTGCTCCCGCCACCTCGGACGGCGCCGTTTACACCATTACGCCGAAGTCTATCGCAGGCGTAAAGATCAGTGAGTACCCCGAGACTGTTTACTATACGGGGGATTACATAGATATTACAAACAAGGGCGCCATAAAGGTAGTGGATCCTGAGCTGCCTATATTTGCAGGCTCGAATCTGTACCGCTCTGAGCAGTTAAAGCTCGACACTGACTACGTGATCACCAATAACAAGACCTTTAAGGATGTAGGCAAGGCATATTTCACCGTAGAGGGTATTGGAAACTACACGGGTATCGCCTACGCGTACTTCACCATAGAGTCAAACTCTTTCAACGGTGATAACCAGGCGGACGGATCAAGCTCCGGAACCGGTATCACGAAGGATGGCGTGACCATCGCCGCAAAGGATATTGAGATCTACTATGATAAGATAACCGGTCCCTCAGAAGGCTACATGATTTGGACGGGTAAGGCTATAGTGCCTTATGTGTCTATCAAATACAATGGAACATATCTGACGGAAGGTTCGGACTATTCACTTTCTGCCACAAACAATATCAATGCCGGTGTCGGAACCCTGACCATTACCGGAAAGGGCGGTTTCCACGGCAATATAATAAAGAAGTTTGATATAAAGGCAGATCTGTCAAAGGCGACAGTGGCGTCGATACCGGATCAGAGCTATACAGGATCTGAGATCACGCCAAATATCACGATCCGCTGCGGCGGAAATGTGCTGACAAAGAACAGCGATTACACGACGGAGTATCTGAACAATATCAATGTAGGAAAGGCAACGGTCACAGCTGCCGCTACAAGCGACGGATATTATTACGGAACGGTCAGCGCGGAGTTTAATATCTCCAACGGCGCTACCGGCATGTCGGTTTCCGGCTACTCATCATCCTATGTATATACAGGATATGCCATCAGCCCGGATCTCTATGTGACCATGGATGGCAAGACTCTGACTCCCGGCGTGGATTACACCGTCACCTACGAGAACAATATCAATGTAGGAACCGCAAAGGCTACCGTGACGGGACGAGGCGCATACTCCGGCACAAAGACCATCACCTACACGATACAGGCAAAGAATATTTCTACCGTAAGTGCTATGGTTTCAGGAGGCCTTAGCTATGAGTATACGGGAGACAGCCAGACTCCTTCCGTTACCCTCAGAGATTCGGTTTCCGGGAAGACGCTGACGAATGGGACCGATTATACCATTTCTTACAGCAACAACACGGATCCCGGAACCGCGACGGTTTCTATCAAGGCCATCTCCACGAATTACACCGGCACAAAGACGTTGACCTTTTCCATAAATTCCGGAGCGGTACAGGGGCTTGCCGCATCGAGCGTGACCTACAAGTCAATGAAGCTGAAGTGGGATAAGCAGGATTATGCGGACGGTTATCAGATCTGCGACCAGAACAACAAGGTAGTGGCGAACACAAAGACCAACTCTTACAAGGTTGGTGGTCTGACCAGCTACAAGACCTACAAGTTCAAGGTGAGATCCTATGTGGAGAACAGCGATGGGTCGGTTTCCTACGGCGTATTCTCGGAGATTATCTCAAAGCGCACGAAGCTGGCTACGCCCACGCTGAAGGTTTCGGCACTCGGGAAGGGAAAGGTCAAGCTCTCATGGACTAAATCGAGAGTCGCCACCGGCTACGAGATCTATTACTCGACCAGGAAGAATGGAATCTACACGAAGCTGAAAACAAAGAGCCAGTCGTCCACCAGATCATGGAATGACACGGGACTGGCTGCAGGAGAGAAATATTATTACACTGTCAGGGCTTACCGCACGGTGAACGGATCAAAGGTGTACTCAAACTACAGCTCTATAAAGGGCGTCACTGTTAAATGACAGAAAAGTACAAGGTAGGGGACTACGAATTTGATACCTGGGAGGAATATCAGAATGGTCTGGACGATCTCAAAAAGATAGACGTCATCACCAGCGAGATGGATGTGGCGGATATCTACATAGCTCTGGGTCTCTACGAGAGAGTCAGAAACAAGGAGATTGTCTTCAAGACACCTGTGGGAACTAATTTCTTCATGTATCTGGCGGATATCGTGGTCTCCGGCTCCAAGGAACTGCTGGAGGAGCGAAAGCGAAGGGAGCAGAAGCGCAGGAACAAGAATATGCGCTCCTTCATATACAGACTGGTGGGAGTGGCACTGATCCTGGTGGCGGTGGGATTCGGTTCCTATATATGGTACGATTCCTATCTGGAGGATCAGTCGGAGCGGGCTCTGGCAAAGGTCAGCAGTCTTCAGAATATGACAGGAAACCGTATCAATCCCGAGGGCTACTCCGAGGAGGCCGTGGCCGACAATACGAGCACTCTGGAACGGCTGCGCAGGGAACTTGAGGAGAGCGCCGCGGAAAAGGAACGGCTTGTATCTGAGGCCGCGTCGTCTCTTGAGGTGCTGCCGGAATTTGCGGATCTCTACGCCAGCAACATGGATTTCGTGGGATGGCTTTATATCGAGGGTACGAACATTGATTATCCGGTGATGCAGACTGACAGGGAGAATGGTCAGTACTACCTCACCCGCAGTTTTTTCGGGGATGACGACAAGAACGGATCTTTGTTCCTGGATTACCGCAATGATCTCATCCTGGGTAATACCAATCTGATCATATATGGGCATAATATGCGTAGTGGCGCTATGTTCGGAAACTTGAAGAATTTCTTAAATGAAGATTATATGAAAGCTCACTCTACCGTAGAATTCAGCACTCTCTATGAGCACAGGACCTATGAGGTCATCGGTGCCGGATTGTCGGAAGTGAGCTACGACGACGAGTATACCTTCCGCTATTATAACTTCATCGACGCGGGCTCGGTGGACGAGATGGATGCCTTCAAGGCGAATATGGTGCAGTTGCTGGCCACCGACAGAGCGGGGTTTGATGTATCTTATGGTGATGAGCTTCTCACCCTATCCACCTGCAGCAGTTATACCGATGAAGGAAGGATGTTTGTGCTGGCAAAACGGGTTTGAGCGTAATTACAGTGAACGAAAAAAATTTTGTCGTTTACTATATCTAAGGAAACGCAGAAAATTAAAAAAGTGTTGATATTAAATCAAGAAATGTTAAACTTATAAATAGCGGTGAAATTTGGGTTAGCATAATTATACCGTCATACGGCGGTCTGTCACAGAGGAGGAAAGCATGAAAAGAAATAAAAAGTACAGAATAAAAACTGTATTTTTTGCCTTCGCTCTCGCTGCGGCGACAGTTATTTCGTATGCGCCGGTTTATGCGACGGAGGATACGGGGGTGTCAGACTCCACCACCACGCCTCAGGTTTCCACATCCCAGATGACTGAAGGCTTACAGATCACGGGAAGCAATCTCACAGGCTACAACGGCACCAGCGCCGCAGTCACCATCCCAAACACGGTGACAACCATATCGGACGGCGCTTTTCGCAACAATACCACCATCACTTCGGTCACAATACCTTCCAGCGTATTAAACATCGGCTCGGAGGCTTTCGCGGGATGCACACATCTCGCCAGCATTATAGTGCCCGGGTCTGTAGTTAATTTCGGAACAAATGTGTTTTCCGGCTGTAGTGCCTTATCGTCAGCGACCATACAGGCGCCCCTGTCATCGATACCTACGGGCACTTTCAGGGACTGCGCCACACTTACTTCCATAAATGTGGCATCCGGTCTTACCGCCATAGCGGACGAGGCGTTCTACGGCTGCAGCTCCTTAAAATCCATGGTGATCCCCGAGGGAGTCACAGAGGTCGGCGCAAGGGCTTTCGCGAACTGCGCGTCTCTCTCCGGAGTGTCTATTCCCTCAACCCTTACCAGTATAGCTTCCAGCGCATTTTCAAATGACATCAGCCTCGATACCATAGATCGGAAG
>CALFUE010000136.1 GCA_937916345.1 uncultured bacterium | reverse complement strand
CAAAGGATATCACGAAGCGTTTCCTGCTGCCTCCAGATGTGGTGGAGGCTCACGAGCTGGGATTGCTCCATTTCCATGACGCGGACTATTTTGCTCAGCACATGCATAATTGCGCTCTGGTAAATCTTGAGGATATGCTGATGAACGGCACCGTTATCTCCGAGACCATGATAGAGCGTCCCAGGAGCTTTGCGACAGCCTGCAATATAGCGACACAGTCCATCGCTCAGATAGCATCCGCCCAGTACGGCGGACAGAGTATCACGCTGGCGCATCTGGCTCCCTTTGTGCAGATCACCAGAGAGAAATACTTAAAAAAAGTACGTGAAGAATTCGAGGAGGCTGGTCTCACCCTCGATGACAAAAAGATAGCTGAGATCGCCGAGCTGAGGGTGAGAGACGAGATAAAGCAGGGCGTTCAGATGATACAATATCAGGTCATCTCCCTTATGACAACCAATGGTCAGGCTCCTTTTGTCACTGTGTTCATGTATCTGGGTGAGGTGGGTGAAGGCCGTATAAAGGAAGATTTGGCTCTCATTATAGAGGAAATGCTCAATCAGCGCATAAAGGGTGTCAAGAATGAAAAGGGAGTCTACATAACTCCCGCGTTCCCAAAGCTCATCTATGTGCTGGAGGAGGACAATATCCACGAGGATTCGAAATACTGGTATCTGACTGAGCTTGCGGCTAAATGCACGGCAAAGAGACTGGTGCCAGACTATATATCTGAAAAGATCATGAAGGAATTAAAGCGGGGTAACTGCTACACCTGCATGGGATGCCGTTCCTTCCTCACCGTTGAGGATTCACAGAGAGAGCCTGATGGCTCCTATAAATTTTACGGTCGTTTCAACCAGGGTGTTGTGACACTCAATCTGGTTGACATAGCGTGCTCCTCAGAGAGAGACATGGATGCCTTCTGGAAGATCTTTGATGAGAGGCTTGAGCTGTGCCACAAGGCTCTGATGTGCAGGCATGAGAGATTAAAGGGCACTCTTTCTGATGTGGCTCCCATACTCTGGCAGCACGGCGCACTGGCTCGACTCGGAAAGGGTGAGGTGATTGACCCTCTGCTCTACAATGGCTATTCGACCATATCTTTAGGGTATGCGGGATTGTGTGAGTGTACCAGATATATGACGGGAAAGAGCCATACCGATCCGGACGCGACGCCCTTTGCCCTTGCGGTCATGAAGAAATTAAACGACGCCTGTGCGGCATGGCGGGCGGCTTCAAATATTGCGTTCTCGGTTTACGGTACGCCTCTTGAGTCGACTACTTACAAATTTGCAAAGTGTCTCCAACAGCGTTTTGGAAAAATTCCGGGCGTGACCGACAAAAATTACATCACAAATTCGTATCATGTACATGTGACGGAAAAAATCGACGCCTTCGAAAAATTAAAATTCGAGGCACAGTTCCAGCCGCTCTCACCGGGAGGAGCCATCAGCTATGTGGAGGTTCCCGACATGCAGAACAATATACAGGCAGTGCTTTCGGTGATGAAATTTATTTACGACAATATCATGTACGCCGAGCTCAACACGAAATCCGATTACTGTATGGAGTGCGGCTTCGGCGGTGAGATAAAGGTAGTCCATGACGAGCACGGAAAGCTCTTGTGGGAGTGCCCGAACTGCGGCAACAGAGACCAGAGCAGGATGAATGTGGCCAGGCGAACCTGCGGCTACATAGGCACACAGTTCTGGAATCAGGGCCGCACGCAGGAGATAGAAGAAAGAGTTTTGCACTTATAAAACAACAAAAGGAGGAAAGAAATGAGCAAAAAATTACTGACAAAGCTTCTGACCGGGATCCTGGTATTTTCCATGGCTTTTTCGGGCGCTGCAATCAAAACGCCTGAGACAGCCTATGCGGCAACCACCATTCCGTCCATGAAGAGCAGCAGCTTCAATCTGGTAGCCGGAGGATCTGCGAAGTCCTTTGGAGCTACGGCTGCGACCCTTACTAAGTACAAAGTTTACAAGGCTTCGGTGGTAAAAGTAAACAATGTGAAGGTGGCAAACATAGCCATCAACAAGGCGCAGTCCGGCATCCGCCTGAGAGCACTGGACAAGGGAAACACAACTGTTGTAAATACGCAGGTGCGCATCCGTTTCTGGAGTATAGCGGCAAAGAAAAAGACAAAGGCTTATATTTATAACCTGAAGATCACACCGGCTGGAAGCTCCTCTTCATCAGAGACTTCACCCGCGGATTCTGCAGCTGCTGATACAACAACGACCACAACAGGTATCACAGCAATCACACAGACAAAGACCAACACCATAGAGGTGACACTCGGAACCGGGAAAGCGGGTCTTACCGCAGACAATTTCTCGATTGTATCTTCGACGAATTACAATGTGGGGATCTCCAGCGTGTCCGCATCTTCCGACAACAAGGTATACACCATTGTTGCAGTATCTGATTTCGACGGCGGAGTGAGCTACAAGGTTACCGAGACGAGCACCAACACCTCGAAGGAATTTTCTGCCAGGACGCCCGGGGCTGTGACAAGCGTTTCGATAATCACATCCAATGTTCCCGTGAACAGACAGACACAGATCGAGTATGCGCTCTATGATGCTTCAGGGCTTAATGTCACATCTGCCGTGAATGTGACTGAATATGTGACTATTGTGATGGAGAGTGGAAATGGCACCTTGGTCGAGGATCCTTCGTATCCGACTATAAAGTTCGACAGTGTGGGCGATGAAGCTACAATTGTGTTGACATACAATGATACAAAAAATACATATCAGACAAAGAAAAACATAACCTGTGTCGACACCTCCGCAGTATCGGAGAACGGAAAATTCTACAAGGTAAAGGCTGCAGACAAGGATTCGTACGGCAATACCGACTCTGTAAACAACAACTCAAATTGTGCAAAATTCTATCTTGGACTGAATGATACAACAGTGTACATCAATGGCTTCGCCGGGACCGACACGGTGTACTTCTATGCTCCTTACAAGGATGCTTCCGCAGGTGCGGTAGACTTCGACAGCTACGAGGTGAAGGTGTCAAATACCAATATAGCTTATGCCGATATTGGAAACAATTCTACCGGAAGGTACGCGACCATTGATGTAGAAGGCCGTTCAGCCGGCAAGACGACTTTGGTGGTCACTGCCACAAAGAACAATAAGAAGTACACCTACAGCGTGCCTCTTCAGGTATATGACAACAACAAGGCTGCATCACTCGATGTGACACTCAGCCGTACATCCATGAGCAATGCTTATGATGACGAGTATTACGCGGATCTGAGCATCAAAGCCTTGAACGCGGCGGGCGAAGTGATC
>CALFUE010000135.1 GCA_937916345.1 uncultured bacterium | reverse complement strand
ACCTATTTCATACATAGGAAAATCATTTATATAACAAAATCTAAATGAATTCTTCTCAATCAGATCAAGTCTCTCTCCCAGTTCAGTTCTGATCATTCCTGCATATAGGCTTGCCTGTAGCTCCTTATCCGCTATAAAGAAGATGGTATCTCCAACTGAAAGCTCTGCTTTTTCCTTTAGCTCATCCTTCATATCCTCAGGTATAAATTTATCGATAGGTCCCTTATAGCTTCCGTCATCCAGAACCTCAAGATATCCAAGACCGCCCATACCGATGCCCTGTGCATACTTAAGAAGCTTCTCATGCTGACCTTTGGTCAGTCTTTCATGGATTACAATACCTCTGACTGTAAGTCCATGGAATGGTTTAAATGTACATCTCTGGAAGAACTCTGTAACATCTATAATTCTTAAAGGATTACGAAGATCCGGCTTATCCGTACCAAACTCAAGCATTGCCTGCTTATAGCTGATGATTGGATAAGGAGCCTTTGTTACTGCATAACCTTCAGGTGCAAACTTTTCAAAAACATCTGTAAGCACCTCTTCTCCGACTCTGAAGACATCTTCCTGAGTAGCAAAGCTCATCTCAAAATCCAGCTGATAGAATTCTCCTGGACTTCTGTCGCCACGAGCATCTTCATCTCTGAAACATGGTGCAATCTGGAAATATCTGTCAAAGCCAGATGCCATCAAGATCTGCTTGAACTGCTGGGGCGCCTGGGGCAGGGCATAAAACTTGCCGGGGTGCTTTCTGGCGGGCACCAGATAATCCCTGGCTCCCTCAGGGCTGGAGGCGGTCAGGATCGGAGTCGAGATCTCAAGGAAACCCTCATCCGTCATGCGGCTTCTGAGTTCGGAAACCACCTTGCTCCTCAAAACCATATTTTTCTTTACCTCGGGATTGCGCAGGTCGAGATAGCGGTACTTTAACCTTGTGCTCTCGTCAGCCTCGCGGCTCCTGTTGATCTCAAAGGGCAGCTCGTTATTTATGTTCTTTCCGAGAATTTTTACGGAATCGGGAACAACCTCGATCTCTCCAGTGGGGAGCTTCGGGTTTTTGTTGCTGCGCTCCCGCACCACTCCGGTGATCTGTATGGTGGATTCCTTCGTAATGGAAGAAAATAGCTTTACCATATCCAAGGTCTCCGCCACCAACTGTGTCGTCCCGTAAAAATCCCTGAGTATCACGAATGAGAGGGTCGGTCCCACCTCTCTGATATTCTCCATCCATCCCGCCAGTGTGACGGCAGCCCCCGTATCCTTAATGCTGAGCTCTCCGCAGGTATGTGTCCTTGACTGCTGCATCTTATTTGTCCTCCTCTATTATTGACGGTTTTTCCGCCAAACTTTACTATCCTGTTTGATGTTTTCCCTGCCTCATTTTCATCAGTTGCATGCACCGTCAATAATCAGGGACTTACAGAGACGCTTTCCTCTACTTGGCTCCTCTAATAACGCTGGTTTATTATCTGGCTTACTCCCTCAGATGGCGATCCCTTAAATACTTCCGTTATTTCTTCGTAACCCTCGGCTGAAAGCTTTTCTTTCTGAAATTTCCTGTTTTTGTTCATGCGGGTGACGAGAACCCTGTGTCCGGCCTTTCTCCCGGCATCGGCCTTTTTTAATATTTCCGTGAGCTGATCGTCTGAGCAGCCCTTTTCAATAAGATAAGCTTTTTGGGTATGCTCGCCGGGTATCTTCATATCCCGTTCAAGGAGCAGCAGCACTATCCGTTCAAAGCCTATGGAAAATCCGCATGCAGGGGTGTCCTTTCCGGTGAATCGGCCAATGAGACCGTCGTAGCGCCCGCCGCCTCCGCAGGCTGCTCCAAACTCAGGCATTATGATCTCAAAGATCGTACCGGTGTAATAGCCCATACCGCGAACCAGCGTAGGATCGAACACCAGGGTAAAATCCGCGGTCTTTGAGGCGTCCACATTTTTCATTATCGTAAGAAGATTATTTACAGGCCCGGCGGCCTCTTCTCCCAGCTTTTTGGAAAGCACCTTTAAGCCTTCGGAATCCTTCGAAAGTCCCGTAAAAATATCACTCAATCTGTCAACGCAGGCTCCGTCGAAGTCCTTTTCACGCAGCTCCTGCGCCACGCCCTCGAGACCGATCTTGTCCATCTTGTCCAGGATCACACATATGTCGTCAAAACTCTCATCGGGAAAGCCACAGGAGAATACAAGAGTATGGAGCAGCCTTCTGTCGCTGATATGTATCTCAAAACCGGAGAAACCGATGTTTGCGAGTGTGGTGGCAGTTGCAAGGATCAGCTCTGTCTCCGCGAGATTTGACGGCTCACCAAGGATATCTATATCGCACTGGGTGAACTGTCTGTAGCGGCCTCTCTGAGGTCTGTCCGCCCGGAATACCGGTCCCATCTGAAGTGCCTTGAATGGCTGGGGCAGATCGTTTTCATTGTTCGAATAAAATCGGGAAAGGGGAAGGGTGAGGTCGTATCTCAGGCCGTAGTCGACTATATCAGCCTCACTTTCGGCACCAGATACATCGAGCTTTTCGCCCCTCTTCAGGATCTTGAAGATGAGCTTTTCGTTCTCGCCGCCCTGCTTGCTGGTAAGGTTTTCGATCTCCTCCACAACCGGTGTCTCTATATGGGTAAAACCGAAACTGTTATAGGTGTCTGTGATGATCCGCGTCACATAGTCGCGCACGGCCATCTCCCTGGGCAGTATATCCTTCATGCCATTGACCGGTTTTTTCTTCAGAGCCATAGAATCATGTTCTCCTCTCAGATGATCAATTTTTCCTAGAGTATATCAAAACGGGGTGTTTAATACAAGTTTTTTTAAAATTTGGTTGACAAGGGGCAACAGGTTTGGTAATATATCATCTGTTGTGAGTTTCAAAGTAAATTTCATAGCGGATGCGGAAGTGTCGGAACTGGCAGACGAGCAAGACTAAGGATCTTGTGTGAGCAATCACGTGTGGGTTCAAGTCCCATCTTCCGCATTTGATAAAAAATAAGCCCTTCAGGCAAAACCTGAGAGCTTTTTTTATCGCTCGTTAATCGTGAGACCGGCGGGAGCAGACTTGAATTTTGTCGGATCAGCCCCACGACTCTGCTGCTTCTGCTTCGGCAGACAGGATGTTCGCGTCGACATAACCATCACCACTGATACCAATGCTCTGTGCAGGCATACCGTCATTTAACCATGTGTTTATCACAACCGTACTTCCTGACTGGGACTTGAGATTACCCCTGTATGATAATGTGGCTCCGGAGATATCCCTGTCAAATTCGTATGTGATATTAACGGCCTCTGCAGGTGTCCCGTTTCCGATATAGGTTACTATGACACTGCCCCATACCTTTCCATAGGAATCAGCTTTTGTGGCTGAGACATTGCTTACAACATATTCGCCGAAATCTGAGCCGGTCTCGTCAATTGAGCCGCTTGCGGCAAATACGCCTTCGGTGTTTCCACTGAGTACCTTTGCTACCGGTTTAATGTACATTTTTCTACCTCCTCTGAAATTATACTCATTAACGTAAATCACTGCCGTTACATAAATTGTATAACGAGCAAACGCAGGGATGCTTAAGATTTAAAATCGGCAATTAATTGCGTTCGCGAGTATAAGAAAAAATCTGTATCATTTTCTTAAAAGATATTCCTTTTGTTACATAAAAAGACTATAGCAGACTATAGCATACATGAGTATCGATTTCAATTTCAAAATACAAAACTGTGTATAAGCTATGTATAAGATACCTGACACTCCTCAGCAGTTTTTCATTTTTGTCTGTAATAGTCTATAATGCATTATCCTTTATAAATGCAATAAGCTCATCAACCTGTGTGAATGCGAGTCCTACAACTGTGTCGGCTGCGCCGTAGTAGATAGCGATGCGGCCGGTCTCAGCGTCAGTGAGGGTGGCGCAGGGGAAGGTGACATTTGGCACATCTCCGACACACTCATAGAGGGCTGTGGGATGGAATATGTATGGCTTGCAGCGGTACTTCACCTTCCATGGCTCCTCCAATTCGAGTATTGCGGCGCCCATGGAATATATCATGCCGTTGCAGGTGGTGCATACTCCGTGGAATATGAGAAGCCACCCCTCGGTGGTAAGGATTGGGATAGGGCCGGCGCCTATCTTTGTCCAGGCCCAGCCGGTGGCGTTCATCACATATCTGTGGCAACCCCAGTGCTCCATGTCGGGACTCTGGGAGAGGAACATATCTCCGAAGGGGGTGTGTCCATTGTCTGAGGGGCGGGAAAGCATGATGAATTTTCCGCCGATCTTTTTCGGAAACATGACTCCATTTCTGTTGAAAGGGAGGAAGGCGTTTTCCAGTTGGTAAAATTTCTTGAAGTCGTAACTGTATGCCACACCGATAGTGGGACCGTGGAACTGGTTGCACCAGGTGACATAGTAACGGTCCTCGATGAAGCATACTCTGGGGTCGTAGCCACAGGCTTCACCTATTGGTTTGTCGTCTTTTCCATATAGGATGATGGGCTTCTCATCCAGATCCCAGTTGATGGCATCGTCACTTTTTCCGAGGAACAGGTGCTGCTCCATGGCGGTATTATCGCTTCTGAATATCCCGACGAAGGCGCCGTCCTTTGGGACTACTGCGCTGTTGAAGATGGAATTGGCTCCGGGGATCTGATCCCTCTTTATGATGGGATTGCCGCTATAGCGCCAGACTATTTCCCCTCTGCCTTCCGGTCTGTCCTCCCAGGGAATGTTCTTTAAGGTTTCTCCGATAATTGTGCTCATCTTTTTCCTCCTCGTTAAATATATATTTTTCAACTTTAATGCCCAGGTCAACTTTTTTTATATTCGGAAAAGGTTGAGTGCTTCTTGTCTTTTTCCGACAGGATGACTGGTGCTCCCTTCAGCTCCTCTATGGGCCACTCCACTCCTATATCGGGATCATTCCACATCAATCCTCCTTCGTCATTGGGGTGATAAAAATCAGCAACCTTGTAGCAAAATTCCGCTTCGTCGGAAAGCACCAGAAATCCGTGGGCGAAATTCTTCGGGATGAAGAACTGCTTTCTGTTTTCCGCGGATAATCTGACTCCGAACCACTTGCCAAAGGTTCT
This sequence comes from uncultured bacterium, assembly GCA_937916345.1. Classification (GTDB taxonomy): domain Bacteria; phylum Bacillota; class Clostridia; order Lachnospirales; family Lachnospiraceae; genus RGIG6904. The sequence goes on along the minus strand of CALFUE010000135.1, from coordinate 3,611 downwards.
GCTCCCTTCCCGCAGATCCACCGCCACATCGAACACTTCTCCTTTTATGACGCGGACCAGCTTATCCTGCGGGTAATCTATCTGAAAATGAAGGCCTCTCAGCACGCCCTTTGTGCTGCCGCTCTGATTGTCCTGTACGAAGCGGCAGTCTATTCCGCAGCTTTTCATGTCATTCTCATTATATGTCTCCATGAAATATCCACGCTCATCGCCAAAGGATTTTACTTCCAGTACTTTCAGACCTTCGATGCCGCCGCAATTGTCCTCAAAATTTACTATTGCCATTTACTTATAATTCCTCCATCTATAATCCCTGGGATATATCCATCAGATATTGTCCGTATTTGGTCTTGAGCATGGGCTCTGCCAGAGCCACCAGTTGCTCTTTTGTGATGAAGCCACGCTTGTAGGCGATCTCCTCGATGCAGGAGACGAAGAGTCCCTGACGCTCCTGGATGGATGCCACGAACTCTGCGGCTTTAAGCAGCATGTCATGGTTTCCTGTGTCGAGCCAGGCGAAGCCCCGGCCAAGCCTCTCCACGGAGAGTATACCCGCGTCCAGATAGACATTGTTCACCTCAGTGATCTCCAACTCCCCTCTCTTTGACGGCTTTATGGATTTCGCTATCTCTACCACGGAATTGTCGTAGAAATACAATCCCGGTACCGCGTAATTGCTCTTTGGATTTGCGGGTTTTTCCTCTATGGATATGGCGTGGCCGGCTTCATCGAATTCCACAACTCCGTACTCCGCTGGATCCTTTACATAGACGCCGAATATGGTGGCGCCGCCTGAATTCTCCACGCGCTCTCTCGCGCTCTGAAGCACTGCGGAAAAGCTCTGACCATAGAATATATTATCACCCAGCACTAAAGTTACACGGTCGTCTCCGATGAAGCTTTCTCCTATGAGAAAGGCCTCAGCAAGGCCGTTTGGAGCCTCCTGCACCGCGTATTCGATCCTCATACCCAGTGCAGAGCCATCTCCCAGCAGCTCCCTGAAAACCGGCACATCTCTTGGCGTCGATATCACAAGGATCTCTCTGATACCTGTCAGCATCAGGGTTGACAGGGGATAATAGATCATGGGCTTGTCGTAGACCGGCATGATCTGCTTGCTCACAGCCTTTGTCAGGGGATAGAGTCTGGTGCCGGAACCTCCGGCAAGTATTATTCCCTTCATAATTTCAATGCTCCTCTAAATATTTTTTTATGGCATCATGCCAGTCCGCCATCATGAAATCCGTGGTCTGCTTAATCATAAAATTTTCCAGTATGGAATACTTCGGTCTGTCGGCAGAATCGGGATTCATCTCCTTATACTTTTCACTCGAGACATGATTTACCTTGACATTTTTTTCGGCGAGGCGATATATCTCCTCGGTGAAATCCGCCCAATTGGTACTGCCCTCGCAGGTAGCGTGGAAGAGGCCGAAATTGTCGGTGAGCTCAAAGAGGTGTATCATCCTCGCCAGCTCAGACGCCGATGTGGGAGAACCGAACTGATCCTCCACCACGGTGACGGTGTCATGATTCTCAGAAAGCTTTAACATGGTCTCGACGAAATTCCTGCCCTCGCCGTAGAGCCAGGCGGTGCGAAGTATGTACCACCTGCGGGCGAAATCCTTCACGAAAAGCTCTCCCTGATATTTGGTCCGCCCATAGGCGCTGACGGGGGCGGGAGCCTCTGTCTCTATCAGAGGCCTCCTTAACGTTCCCGGGAACACATAGTCGGTGCTCACGTGGATGAGCTTCGCATTGATCTCGGTTGATGCTATGGCAAGATTCCTTGGGCCTATGGCATTCAATCGAAAGGCAAAGGCCTCGTCCTTCTCACAGCCATCCACATTTGTAGCGGCGGCACAGTTTATTATCACATCGGGCTTCCTGGAGCGTACGAGCTCCATCACATCGTCTATTCGGGTAATATCAAGGGCTCTAACCCCGTCTCCCTCAGTCACATCGGTCTTTATGAAATCCACTGAGTTCGCGTATTCTTTTTGTATTGCCCTGCCCAGCTGGCCGTTACAGCCGGTGATCAGTATTTTTTTCATGTTTATTTAACCCGCAAAATATAATTCCTCGAAGAGTTCATAGATATTTATTCCCTCAACGGATCTGTTGTAATCTTCGTCAATCACCTCTGTGAGTCTGACATTTGTGCCGTCGGAGGTCTTCGCATCGACAAAGCTCTCTCCGTCAGTCTCGTAGAGGGTGAATATTGTGCCGGCAGGACAATCTTTTTTCTCACCGGTCTCAACCACAGGTAATGATACATCCTTTTTATTCTTCAGGGTAAAGTAAGTGGAATCTATGGTATAGAGCCCGTCATCGCTCTCAGGCAGCCCCTGATCATTTATGTAAAAGGTCTTGCTGGCATTGTAGGTACTCAGGATATCGAAGCGTGCAGACATGCGCATATTTGACGGATCGTGATTCAGATAGCTGTAGTAATGCTGTGCGTCATCAGTCAGTATGCCTCCAAATCGAAGCTCCACCGGACCGGCCTCCTTTGCCGCCCCGTCAGAGATATCATAGACATAAAAGTGGAAATAATCGTCGTATTCATGGGCTCCGGCATAGATGAGGCTTTTTCCGGAAGCCGTCCTGATGTAGTAGGGATCAAGGCTTAAAGCCGAGTAATCGTCAAAAGAGTACACTTTGCCGTCCATGGTAATGCTGAGTGTATTTATATCTCCGTATTCGTCCTTTGCGCCATATACACTCACCGCCTCGAGGTCACCGTCGCCGTCGATATCTATGTCCATGGGTTGATAGTCAAGGAGCCGGATGCAATAGCCTTTAGTTTCGGGAATAAAGCTTTCTTTTATGAGGCCGGATGAATAGGGGATCACGATCATCAGGGTGCCGTCAGCGTAGGAAGCGATGTCATATGGATTAAATATAATCATCACTCCGTCGGGCACGAAGGTCCAGATCATGTCCTTTACATTTTTCAAATTGTCCTTCAAACCATCAAAAAACGCGTCCTCATCGTATTTTTCGATGAGGGCGTTATACAGGTATTCTGTCATATCATCCACGGAGGTGACAACATCGGAAAGGGCTATTGTATTTCCTGTCGCCGCAAAATAGTTTACTCCGTAGATAGCGCCGTAGCCATGGGCTCCGCCGGTGTAACTGTAGCTGTAATTCATGAGGCTTACCACATAGGAATCGGCGCGCCACACATAATAATCTCTCTCGTGGGAATAGGAAATCTCACTATCCGGGTTATCTGCTCTCATTGCAAGGACATCCTCCACTTCATCGGGGATGTACTTCATGGTATCATCTTTTAATTCATTGGTGTATTTCTCGATCTGTTCAGCGAGAGCGGGATATTCTTCCCTGCTCTTGTCTGACAATACAACGCTCGCCTCGTGACCACTCACCAGAGGGTTATAATCCCCGGGATCATTGGGATTTGACTCATAGATATAGGTGAGCTCGGTGAGAAGCTCAGGCGTGGGACCGGTTTGCCGGTGTGTATCATTTACCCCGGCGGTCTTTTCTTCGGTGGTCTTTTCTTCGGTGGTCTTTTCTTCGGTGGTCTTTTCTTCGGTGGTTTTTTCTTCGGTGGTCTTTGTCCCGACATCACTTTCGTCGTC
>CALFUE010000134.1 GCA_937916345.1 uncultured bacterium | reverse complement strand
GTGCTGCGTATCATAGTCGGGGGCAAAATACCTTTTGACCCCGACATCATTATATTATGATGATTTACAAAGTCAATACTCATACTTCCCACACCAAAAAGGTAAAGATTTCCTATGATCACACTTTATATTTTTTTAAAATATTATACAAAAAAGAGGGCTTACTACCACCCTCTTTTTTTATAGTTTTATGCTATTTCTCTATCTTCACATTTTTCTTTGCCGACCACTTGCCGTAGACCTTGTTGCCATCGGAGTCTTTGGCGTAGGCTCTAACCTGCACATATGGTGAAGTGTTATCTTTGAATGTGTCTATAGATGATTCCCGAATTGACCTGGAGCTGGCCTTTGAAGTGGCAGACTTTTTTGGCCTGACACGGAAAGTGGCGGAGGATGAAGCCCTACGAATACTTACGACTATCAGGGAGCAGTGGAGATACATCTCGAGCGCATGTGGATTGAGTCGGTCAGCACAGAACGAAATGGAACAAGCGTTTGCGCTCAGCGACAAACTGTAATACAGGGTTTCAGACAGCAAGGCAATTCCCACGCCGCACGCCATTTTACAGCATTTATCCTGGCGCGCTAACCAAAATATTCCGTGTTTACTCCGCTCATGCCTTCGTGGTATAACAGACCTAAAGGTCTGTTATCGCATGCCGTCGTCAAATGCAAATAAATTTGCATTTTCCTCGTGGTTTCGTGGTATAATGTGCGCAAAGGAGGAAGGGTGATGGCAAAGACGATTTCCATAGGCATACAGGATTATGCTGCGTTAATTGAAAGAGATTGCTTTTATATTGATAAGACCGATTTTATTAAGGAATGGTGGGAGAGTGAGGATGCAGTCACTCTGATCACGCGCCCCAGGAGGTTTGGAAAGACCTTAAATATGAGCATGCTGGAATGCTTTTTTTCCAATAAATACGAAAATCGCGGTGACCTCTTTGAGGGACTGTCCATCTGGGAAGAGGAGAAATACCGCACGCTGCAGGGGACATATCCGGTGATCTTTATGACCTTTGCGGGAGTAAAGGCCAGGACATATGAAGAGGCCCTCATTGGTATAAAAAACCAGATTCTGGGTCTATTTTCCGATTGTGCCTTCCTACTACATGATGAAAGGCTAACCGATATAGACAGAGCTTCATTTTCAAAGATTTCAGAGGATATGAGTGAGGTGGACATCGCCTATTCCATTAACCTGCTTTCAAAGCTTTTGGGAAAGCACTATGGGAAGAAGGTACTGATCTTTCTCGATGAATATGACACACCCCTGCAGGAGGCGTACGTAGGCGGATATTGGGATGAAATGACGGCGTTTATCCGCAGTATGTTCAACAACACCTTTAAGACAAATCCTGCTTTGGAGCGTGCCGTGATGACGGGCATCACCAGAGTAAGCAAGGAGTCAATTTTTTCAGATCTTAACAATCTAAACGTAGTGACCACCACCTCTGATGAATATGCCACGTCCTTTGGCTTTACTGAGGAAGAGGTATTTGCTTCCCTTGACAGCCAGGGCTTTGATCCGTCCGAAAAGGAAAAAGTGAAGTTCTGGTATGATGGCTTTACCTTTGGAACTGTGACAGACATCTATAACCCATGGTCGGTGATCATGTATCTGGATAAGAAAAAATTTGACACCTACTGGGCGAATACCAGTGGAAACGGTCTGGTGAGCAAGCTGATACGGGGGGGAGATCCGGATATAAAGGCTTCGTTTGAGGAACTTCTTAAAGGGAATGTCATAGAAACCGCGATCGATGAGCAGATTGTATTTAGCCAGCTTGACGATGACCCGGATGCGATCTGGAGCCTGCTTTTGGCATCGGGCTATTTAAAGGTTGTAGAGGTGCTGTGTGAGGAGGACGGCCTTGAGATGCGCTTTAGCTACCGCCTTAGTCTTACGAATCATGAAACAAAGATCATGTTTGAAAAGATGATCACGGGATGGTTTAAATCCGGGAAGGTTCTTTCTACGTTTGTAAAAGCCATGTTAAAGGGCGATGTGCGGGAAATGAACGACTACATGAATGATATCGTTTTGACGACCTTCAGCTGCTTTAATGTGGCCGGGCGCCCTTCCGACAGCAGGCATCCGGAGCGCTTCTACCATGGCTTTGTGCTGGGGCTGATGGTAGATCGGAGAGGAGATTATACCGTAAAGTCCAATCGTGAAAGCGGATACGGGCGCTATGATGTGGTGATGGAGCCGAAGGATGCAAAGAATGTGGCCGTCATCATGGAATTTAAGGTAAAAAATGAGAGTAAGGGCGAAAAGACCTTAGAGGACACTGCCCAAAATGCCCTGGATCAGATCGAGGAGAAGAGATACGATGCGGATCTTTTAGCCCGCGGTATCCCGGCAGAGCGCATTTATAAATACGGCTTTGCATTTGAAGGAGAGAAGTGCCTGATCAAAAAATGCGCGACCTAATATAAGCAGATACAAAGCATTATTTTCTATTGAACTCACAGGATGGGTATGATCTGCTGGTTTTATTCTACCATTTACAAGGGCACTACCTACTACGTGCAGGTCAGGGCCTACGCCAAGGACTCTTCCGGCAATAAGGTCTACGGCAAGTGGTCGGCGAAAAAGAAAGTGAAGATAAAGAAATAAGACCAAAATCCATATGGTAATACAAAGAAATGTCCGGGGGAAATATCTCCCGGACATTTTTACAGAATTCTTCCCTCAAGATTATCAAGCAAAAGAAAATCCTTCAATCTGATATGCAATACATTGCTGGTAGAGTAGTCTATATCATCGTTTGTTATTAATATTTTTGTGTCAATCTGATTTAACCCGCTAAAGGCGGACATCTCACGCCGGTATGCTGCGTCCTCGGCAACGCTGAAAGCGACTTGGATATAATACCTGTACTTTCCCTTTTCAGCGCAGAAGTCTATTTCCCTGCCGTTATTATCATATACGCTCACATTATATCCCATATAAATAAGCTCGTTATAGACAATATTTTCGAGGTTGTGGGTGAGGTCATAGCGGTTATTAGTGCATCTAATGGAATTTAGTGCCACATCACTATTATATAGCTTGTGGCTGTTTGTGAGGGCTCTCTTTGCCTTTTTGGAATACCGTTTTGCCTGGTCAATGATATATGCTTCGCTCAGGTAGAAAATCCATTTTTGAACTGTGTTGGCAGAGCATTGAACACCTTGTCCTTTCATATAATCGGATATCGATTTTGCTGAATATATGCGCGCGTTTGAGGATAAAATAAAATCTGATACCCTTCTGAATTCAGTTGCTTTTTTAATCTTATATCTGTTTATTATGTCATTTTCGACGATGGTTCTGTCTAAATCGCTAAGATATATGCGCAGTTCCTCTTCATTTTGAAATTCGAGTCGCTTGGGAAAACCGCCCCACACAAGATAATCGGATATTGGTATATCCCGACCGAGCTGTTTTGCGTATTCAAGGATTTCTTTATATACAAAGGGCCTGATTCTGAAAGAAACATATCGTCCGGACAATTCTTTGGTAAATTCTCCTGACAACAGCTTGGAATTGGAACCGGTAATAAATACGGAACAATCTCTTAGCCGTAGTGTCTTACAGGCGAACTGCCACCCGGGTATTTCCTGTACCTCATCAAGAAGCACATAACAGGTGCTATCACTTCTGTGCGCATCCACATAGGAAACGATATCTTCCCACCTTTGTATTTGCGATGTGATGATGCGATCCTCGAAATTGAAAAATATCACGTTTTCGGAAGCGGACGATATCTCGGCTTTGATCTGTTTTAATATCTCGGATTTTCCACACCTTCTTACACCGGTGATGATTTTTATCAGGTCATCATTATAAAAGGCTCTTATGGGTGATATATATTTCTCGCGTTTTATCATGGAAATTCTCCTTGCATCAGCAATCTATTGAGAATTCTACCACATCAAGTAAAAATTCTCAATACAAATTAGAAAAAATCTACATTAAGCAAAAATTCTCAACACACCCTCGCCACACGTCGTTTTACGGCATTTATCCTGGCACTGACCGAAACACCGTTTTTCTATTGAAAGCACCGCATGTGTATGATATCAGGGTCAAAAGTCCGAACCCACTTCGTGCTTGCACGAAAGTGGGGG
>CALFUE010000133.1 GCA_937916345.1 uncultured bacterium | reverse complement strand
AACCTCGCCCATCCACTCCGCGTCACGCTTTGCCAGATAATCGTTGACAGTCACCACATGAACTCCCTCACCCGTCAGGGCGTTCAGGTAAGCAGGAAGTGTAGATACCAGGGTCTTTCCTTCACCGGTACGCATCTCCGCGATACGACCCTGATGCAGCACCACACCGCCGATGAGCTGAACCCTGTAGTGTTCCATTCCGAGGGCTCTCTTCGCGCCCTCCCTGACGGTCGCGTAGGCTTCCACCAGGATGTCGTCCAGAGTCTCGCCCGCTTTCAGCCTGTCCTTGAATTCCTGCGTCTTTGCCCGCAGTTCATCGTCGGACAGCGCCTGCATAGCAGGCCGCATCGCCTCTATCTTGTCAACTATCGGTTCGATCCTCTTTAACTCTCTCTCGGAATGCGTGCCGAATATTTTTTCTATGATACCCATTTCCCGTGATTCTCCTTTGCTGTATTATATCTCAAATTAAACGCCTATACCGGCGGTTCCGCAGGCTCCTCGGGGTACTCCCTGTAGATCCTGTTCACAAACAACATCCAGCTCTCAGAGGGCTTTGGTATGTTCGCGCCGAAGCCGAACCTCCCCTCACCCACGTTCACACGGCGCATGATGGCTGTGGTAACGCTGATATTACCCACCAGCTCATCCTCAAACCTGATGATTACCGGCAAAAAGTCGCTTTCATTGATGTCTTTATCCGTGGAAAAGCCGATACCAGTGAACGATACATCCGTAATTATACCCTCCAGTGCGGCGTCCATGCTCTTTAGAGTGATGGTGCAGGGATGCTCGATAAACACTCTCCTCGCGCCTCTCCTGTTGATGTGAACACTCTTCTTGTGACAGGTCACGGCATGATACTCGCTGTTCCCCAGCTTTTCCCGCTTTATAGTGAGTCCGCTCCAGCCCAGAGGCTCTATGCCATCCTTCACATAAAAGGCCAGAAGCGTCACATTTTTTGATTCAAAGTTTATGACCTGTCCCTTATGACGAATCAGCTTCAGATAGAGCTTGTCATTCTTCACCCCCGCAACGGTAGCGGTCAGCTCGTACGATATTTCTTTTTTGACAGCCCTGATCGTGATAGTCGATTTAGGGGGAATCTCAGTCATCCGCATAAATTCTGACCCGTCCTTACCAGGTGATGATGCGCGCGCCGTCCTCTGTCACCAGCACAGAGATCTCCCACTGCGCGGATGGACTGCCATCCTCGGTGTATGCGGTCCAATCGTTCTCAGAATCTATATAGATCTCCACTCCTCCCATATTGACCATAGGCTCAATGGTAAATATCATACCAGGCACAAGCAGCATCCCGGTGCCGGCCTTAGTGTGATAACCAACCCATGGATCCTCATGGAACTCCAGCCCCACGCCGTGTCCGCCTATCTCACGCACCAGCGTATATCCGTTATCGTAAACATGCTTTTTTACGGGGGCACACATATCCCCCAGGAAAGTCCATGGCTTTGTAGCCTCGAAACCCTTCATCATGGCTTCCCTTGTAACCTGTACAAGTCTCTTTTTTTCCTCATCCACATTTCCTATACAAAACATCCTCGAGGAATCAGAAAAATACCCGTTTAATATAGTGGAGCAGTCCACATTGATAATGTCTCCGTCCTCAAGCACGACATCGGGATCAGGTATCCCATGGCAGACCTGGTCATTTATGGAGGTACAGACACTCTTTGGAAAGCCCTGATAATTCAAGGGCGCGGGTATGCCGCCCATCCTCGTGGTCAGATCGTAAACTATCCTGTCGATCTCCTCAGTAGTCATGCCCTCGCGGATCTTGTCAGCCACCTCGTCGAGAACAGCAATATTGATCTTTGCACTCTCCTCGATGCCTGCGATCTGATCCGGAGTCTTGATGATCCCATGATCCGGAACTATATGTCCCTGACCCCTGATGAGTTCGATCCTCTCGTCAAACTCCAGATGGCAGGCCTTGTACTTCCTGCCGCTGCCGCACCAGCACTTGTCGTTTCTCCCGAGCTTTACCGTATTATGGTGAGTTCTCACCTGATTATGGTTACCTTCCCGAAGCCTATCCCCTTCCATATACTCTCCTCAACAACAATGTTATATCTTGTCTTAATTTCGTCATAAATAGTGCTGTCTACCGATATATCATCCACCGTCACTCCAATGCTTTCCGCGTATATCTCCCTGGATTTCTGGGCGTAAGCCATGGATAGCGCAGTAGCCTTCATATCGTCATATACATCCGCCATCAACTCCTGCTGTGCCTCGGAGAGGTCATCCCAAAAATCCGAGAATACCATTCCTGCATGAGCATCCTCCGCCACCGAGAGTTTCACGCCGTACTCATGACCGATATCGCTGAATATGATATCGCTTATTGCCATGTTCATGGCCTCTGTTCTGGCTCTCACCCGCACAAACTCACCATTTGTATGGACATTCCAATAGCTCAGGGGATTGGAGCTGTCGTAGATATTCGCCTGATCTTCCACCAAATTCTCCTCATAAGCCACATACATAACCATATCCCGGAGCGTGTACTCATTGTTGTCCACGGTTAGAACCTTTTTATCCAGGTTAGACCAAAAATTCACCTCGTGGATGCGGGCAGTGGAGCATCCCGTCAGCGTAACGGCGACCAAAACCAATACAAACGCCGCAATTTTTGCGAACGCGGTCGTCCTGCCTCTATATATGAATGTCATCAAAGCACTCTGCGCACCGACAGTATGGTCCTGTAGGTGGCATTTGCAGTTGTGATGCCGGATCTTGTGCTCTGGGCACCCACAATCCTGCCGCCTCCCAGGTACAGAGCCACATGGCCGGAATAACAGATAATGTCTCCGGGCTGGGCATTGGAGTAGCTCACGGTCTTACCGCAGGAGCGCTGCTCATAGGATGTTCTGGGGATGCTGATACCGAAATGCTTGAATATCTGCTGGGTAAAGCCCGAGCAGTCACAGCCGTTGGTAAGCGAAGTGCCACCCCATACATAGGGATTTCCCACAAAGGACAGTGCGTAGTCGCATACGGATGATCCGCTGACTCCCGTGGTGTAGGCGGGATTCAAACCCGCATCTTCGGACGTTGCGGTAACAGCATCCGAATATGTAGTGTCATCATCGTAGGTAGCCTGCTGGGCATCCGCAGTCTCATTCGCCCTGGCAAGAGCCTCCTGCCTCTGCCGCTCTGCCTCCTCAGCTGCCGCCCTCTCGGCCGCCAGCCTCTGGAGCTCCGCCTCCTCACGCTGGCGACGTTCTTCCTCTTCGCGGCGCTTGCGCTCTTCCTCCGCTATTCGGGCCTCCTCAGCTGCGATGATGCGGTTCTGCTCATCGATGGTTGCCTTGTACTGGACAGCCAGGCTCTGGGCACTGGCGAGCTGGGCGTCGTAGTCATCCATAGTGGCACGCTTCTCGGCCAGCATATTCTCCAGCATCTCAGACTCCTGATTATAGTTGTCCAGGAGATCCTCCATATCGGTCTCTTCCGCCTCCAGCTGCTCCTTGTAGAGAGCCACCTCTGTCACGATCTCCTGATAAGCCACGAGCTGCTCCCTGTCGTAATCATATACATCATTAAAATAGGATACTCTGTTAAGAAGTTCCGAGATACTCCTTGACTCCAGGATGTTCTGGAAGAAATTCGTCTTTGAGTGCTCGTACATATAGCGGATACGAAGCTTCATATCTTCATACTGCTTTTCCTCGCGCGTCTCGGCGTCGGCCAGATCCTCCCCAGCCTGATCGATATCCTCCTGCTTCGCGACAATTTCATCCTCCAGCACATCAATATCTACCAGCAGTGCAACCAGATCCGCATCCAGAGCGTCTATCTTTTTCTGGAGGTCGGCCTGCTCGGTCTCTATGGCGCTGATCTGCCTGTTTGTGGCGGAAAGATTCTCATTTGCCTGCTGCTTCACCGCATTCGCATCGTTTATGACCTGTGACGCAAGGGTAGGGCGTGACACGGTAAACGCCACAACTACTGCCAGTATTATGAGAACGATAGATTTTTTCATAAAATCTCCTTACCTCTTTTTATGCACAATTAAAATCTACTATACCATATATATTATCGGATTTGCAAGGGAAATGCATAGTGTTAGGCTTTGCGGCAAATTCCATAATATTTTTTATTTCTGTGTTGTAATTTTTGTGCATTTAGTATATACTGTGTTTATTACATGCAACGAGGAGGATATAAGCCTATGAATATTATTATCAGCGGAAAGAATATTGAAATCACTCCCGGACTCAAGAGCGCAGTGGAGGACAAGCTCTCGAAGCTCGAGAAATACTTCGTTCCCGACACCACCGCTAATGTCACCCTCTCCGTCGAGAAATACCGCCAGAAGGCAGAGGTGACCATCCCGGTAAAAGGCTCCATCATCAGAGCCGAGCAGGAGAGCGATGATATGTATGTCACCATCGATCTGGTGGTAGACATCATCGATTCCCAGATGAAGAAATACAAACAAAAGATCGTTACCAAAAAGCAGGCCGCAGAGAGTTTCAAAAAAGAATATATGGAATCAGCGCCCGATGACGATACAGACATCCCGATAGTACGCACCAAGAAATTCGGCATCAAACCGATGTTTCCGGAGGATGCATGCGTAGAGATGGAGCTGCTTGGGCACAGCTTCTTTGTATTCTCGAATGCAGAGACTGAGCAGGTCAATGTGGTCTACAAGAGAAAGGACGGAAAATTCGGACTGATAGAGCCCGAATTTTAAAAGTTGTCTTTTTGGAGAAAAACAAAATGGGGTGAAATGAGATACCGTGATGCGGTGTCTCATTTTCTTTAATTGACTCGGAGGGCGGCATGTCACACATCCCCTTTGGAAAGCTCGTGAGAGAGATACGAAATCGCAAAAATATCTCTCAGGAGGAGCTTTGCGACGGAATCTGCTCCGTATCAAACCTGAGCCGCATCGAAAACGGCTTGCAGATTCCAAACACCATCACCGCAGAACTCATAGTCCAGCGCCTCGGACACGGCAATATTTACTTTTTGGGTTTTTCCACCGTAGAGGAGTTAGACTTCCTGCAGACACAACGAGAAGTTCTTATTGATATTGAACATGGTTTACTAACAAAATATCATAAATATACATTTTCCCCTAATGATAACACCATGGGTTTTATCAGGCAGCGGGATCGACTGATCGAGGCTGCCGTCTGCGAGGCATCAGGCGACATCTCACCCGATGGATATATACGGGCGTTGGAGGTGACTGTCGCCTTACAAGATGTGGTCGGCCACACAAAAAGACGATTTTTCTATGACCAGGAGATCATCCTCCTGTCCGCCATCGCCCGTTCCCTCGCCAGGAACGGGGATTTCAAACTTTCTTCCATGATCTTCAATCTGATATACGATTACACCAAGTTCTCACCTGATATGGATTATCTCTTTGAATCGATAAAGAAGGATCTGAGCCGTGTCTCAAAAAATTCTGCGGATGATCTCTCGTTTGTTGTAGCGCCGAAATTTTAAATATGCTATGATGTTGGGGGCAAAAGTCTTTGCCCCCAACTTGATACACGCAGCACGCACATATTCATGTGCAATGTGCTGCTAAAACACTCACAACTCTCGTCCCTTTGCTGTGCAAAATGACTACGTTGTTCGTGTTTTGCGGGTCATAAAGTCATGTTTTGCCATGCAAGCATGTCAAAAATGACCTTTTGACCCTTGTATCGTGCTATCATAATAATCTGTGGGTTAAATTTGTACAATCCTGGCGACGCCCCATGCCATCCTGATCTCCGCGAAGGATTTTTTCAGAAAAACGACGTAGCTGCAAATTACAACAATAGGAGCATAAATTCAATATGAACATCATCCGAACTGCAATCGTATTCCTGTATCTGGTTCCGGTATTTTTTATCAGCCTGGTACAACTGTTCATCGGCTGGGTCTACACAAGGATCGACCCGAAGAAATCCGAGCTGTGGCAGCTTGGCATAGTGCAGCACTATCTGCGGACGATCTACAGGCTGGCAGGTATAAAGCCCAAATTTGTCGGTCTGGAAAACATCCCGAAGAACGGCGAAGCCGTGCTTTATGTCTCAAACCACCGCAGCATCTTTGATGTCATACTAACCTACACAGTGCAGCCCGGTCCCGTAGGCTACATCTCAAAGATCGGATTTGCTAATGTTCCCCTGCTCTCCTGGTGGATGAAGCGGGTTTCCTGCCTGTTTCTGGACAATCACGATGTAAAGGACGGCTTAAAGATGGTGCTGAAGGCCATCGATATGGTAAAGGGCGGCACCTCCATGACCATATACCCCGAGGGCACCCGCTTCACGGGTTCCGACGAGATGACTCCGGCTGAATTTCACGAAGGAAGCTTCAAGATCGCTACAAAGGCGAACGCGCGCGTCATCCCCATCGCCTCATACCACACCTCACCTCTCTTTGAGGAGCACAAACCTATAATCCACGCGGGTCACCCTGTTATCCGCTTCGGCGAGCCCGTGGATATCAGCACTCTCTCAGACGAGGACAAAAAGCACCCTGGCAAATACTTCCGCGGGGTGATCTTGGATATGCTTCAGGAAATAAAAAATGAGGAGGAAAAGAAGCAATGAAGATTAGACTGGCAGTTTTATTCGGAGGAAAGACCGTGGAGCACGAGGTTTCCGTAATCTCCGCGATACAGGCAATAATGAACCTGAACACGGAAAAATACGACATCCTGCCGATCTACATAACTAAAGCAGGAGATTTCTACATAGGGGACGACATCGGAAATATCGATGCCTACAAGGATATCCCCTCCCTTCTGTCCCGCTCTGCACGCGCCCTCATCATTCAGGAGAATGGGAAGGTATTTGTCACCCCCGCCGCTCAAAAGAAATTCGGCAGGACAGTAAGACACGAGATCGATCTCGCTTTCCCCATCGTGCACGGCACAAATGTGGAGGACGGTGCTCTCCAGGGGTACTTAAAGACCGTAGGCATTCCCTTCGTAGGCTGCGATGTGACCGCCAGCGCCGTGGGTATGGACAAATATATCACAAAGACCGTATTAAAGGAGGCCGGCATTCCGGTTCTGGACAGCGCATGCTACTATCTAAGCGATTACGCTGATCTGGATAGCTTAAAGAGCCGCATCATGGAACGTTTCGGACTGCCTGTCATCGTAAAGCCCCTCAATCTTGGCTCAAGCGTGGGGATCTCCCTGGCAAAGACGGAGAGTGAGCTGACTCATTCGATCGACAACGCCTTCCAGTTCGCCTCAAAGATACTGATAGAGCACGCCATCACGGAGCTTCGCGAGATAAACTGTTCTGTTTTGGGGGATGAGAATGAAGCGGAGGCTTCCGAGTGCGAGGAGCCTCTCCACACAGATGAAATCCTGTCCTACAAGGACAAGTATATGAACGGCGGCGGAAAGAACGGAGCCAAGGGGATGGCTTCCGTCACCAGAAAAATACCGGCTGGCATATCTCCCGAGATGAGAGAAAAGATCCGCTCCCTGTCCGTGATCGCCTTTAAAACCTTGGGCTGCAATGGGGTCGCAAGGATGGACTTCATGATAGACGGCGTCACAAATGAGCTCTACTTCAACGAGATAAACACCATACCTGGCTCGCTGTCCTTCTATCTTTGGGAGCCGGTGGGAGTGTCTTATCACACCCTCCTGGATCGCATGATCGAGCTGGCTCTGAAGCGCGCCCGTCGGGAATCATCCATAACCTACGCCTTTGACACCAATATCCTCCAGCAAAACGCTTTCTCAGGAGCAAAGGGGAGCAAGGGGACAGTACACGGTCACTAAGATGTGCGAAATGCGGCAACACGCAGCCGCGTACTACAGCACTGGAGCGTGCTTACGAGTATTGATCAGGTAAATCATTCTCCAACAAAATATATTTTCTCTTCGCAGTTGCAATACTGTAGGCAAAAGTTAGAGCTTCTTCTAATTTTTCAAACACTAAACATTTTTTTTCGGCAAAGCCCGCTCTCAGCGCCCCATCTCTGATGGGGCGCGTGTGTTCTTCCCCCACCAGCAGGATATAATCGCAGCAGGCTGCGGCATACCCTCCGAAGACGCGGTTGTACTCTGCCTCCTTATCACCCAGCTCCACCATACCCGGGGTGATAAGTATGTGCAGCCCGTCAAACATCGCCAGCGTCTCCACAGCCGCCTTTGATCCCACAGGATTGGAATTGTAGGCGTCGTCTATTATCGTCAAATCCCCGCGGGTTATGAGCTCCATGCGGTGCTTTACAGGAGTGAGCCTTCGCACCGGAACCTTCAGGCGGTTTAGGGATATCCCAAAGGAATTCGCCACCGCGATGGCACCTAGCACATTTATCACATTGTGGGCGCCCACCAGTTGCATGGAAAAGCGCTCCCTCCCACCTGCGTCGTTTTCCACGGTAAACTCCGTGCCCTCGTCACTCACCACGATATCCTTCGCACGATAACCCACATCCATCTCGCATGTGTGGTAGAGAATGGCTATATCCTCATATTTATCCAGCTTTGTCAGGATGTAGTCGTTGTCGGCGTTCAAAAAGAGCTTTGAACCCGGCTTTAGGCTGTCAGCCAGTTCGAATTTGGTATCCAGAACATGCTCTGTGTCCCCAAAGGTCTCCAGATGCTGCGGACCTACCGCCGTGATAACACCCGCGTCGGGATGCACGATATCGCACAGTTCCTTGATGTCACCCACATATCTCGCCCCCATCTCGCAGATAAAAATCTGATGAGTGCTCTTCAGCTTCTCGCGAATGGTCTTTACCACGCCCATGGGCGTATTGTAGCTCTCCGGCGTCACCAACACAGAGTACTCCTCCGCAAGCAACGCCCCCAGATAAAATTTCACGCTGGTTTTTCCATAGCTGCCCGTGACACCGATGACAGTAAGGTCGGGGCTTTCACGCAGCATACGCTTCGCGTCGTTGATATAATGATTGCGGATGGTCGCCTCCATAGGGCGGTTCATGAAATTGATAAACGCAGGGAACACGAACTGGGCAGCCGCAAGTATGACGCAGCAGCCGATACAGATAAACCTGTCCCTCGTCAACAGGTGTATGAGGAGCTCGATCAAAATGGACAGGCAATAATCCACAACTATCAGCCGCTTCACCCTGGCGGTATATACAAATCTCTTTTTAGTGTTCCCCCGAATCAGGTCTATAAAGACTGGGATGATGACGATCGCCCAGAGGATAAGCACTGCGTCAAAGATATAAAAGAAAAACTCCCCCTCCTCCATTGACAGTATCTTTCTCACAATGCCGCAGGCGATGGCGCAGACACCAAGTATCAGCCCGATGATCATTAGTATCACGGGGGCGTCCGGCCTGAAGCGCTTTTTCAGCCAGGCGAAGTATTCATTATTCTTGTAGCCGTTTAGCTGGAGCATATGCAGGTGGTAGCGCATCACAAAGGTGAAAGCGACGGTGGCTGCCACCAGCTCTATATACATCAATATCATATCGATCCCCTTTATAATTTCAGATAGCTCTTTAGGATATTGGCAAAGATCGCAGGCTGATCCAGAAAGCAGTAGTGTCCCGCGTGAGATATTCTCGCGAGCCCTGCGTCCGGCAACTCCCGTTCCATCTGCTCTGCGTCTGCCACGGGAGTCGCGGTATCATCTTCGCCCCAGATCAGCAGCACTTCACGATCCACCCGCGGCAGTGCATGGGAGAGATCTTCATTTACCGCCATGACCATGGAGGCGCGCATAACAGGAGTAGCTCTTCGGTAGTCCTCGGAACCCTGCCTGCTCTTCCAGTCCTCCACCAGATGCGGAAAGAGGGTACGCATGGGTGGATTGTCAACCATCTTTTTCAAGCACTTGTATCGACGAATAGAGGCCTTTTGCTTTTTGGTCTTTTCCCGGACTATCCCCGCCGCGTCACAGAATATGATACGATCAATCTCAAATGGGATGACGCCCCTTTCATAGAGTTTCAGGACTATGCGTCCGCCGTAGGAGTGGGCGAAGAGTATAGCGTGGCTGATGCCCAGCTCTCTCATAAAGTCCACAAAAAAGGAGGCAAAGCGCTCCACGCTCCAGGGCTCCGGGGGCTCGGCGCTTGAACCAAAACCCGGCAGATCGAACTGGTATACATGGTATTTTGAGGTGGCGATTCCGGCCACAGAGTCGTATACGCTGCAGTCTGTGCCCCAGCCCT
>CALFUE010000132.1 GCA_937916345.1 uncultured bacterium | reverse complement strand
AAGTTGTAGTATAGTTTTCTGCATCTTTTTCTTCTACCAACTTATTAAGTGCATTATAAGTTCTATTCGTTTCACTAAACACAGAGCCATCAGCATTATAAAGGACATTCTTTATGATGTTATCATTTGAGTCATATTCGAGTTTTTCTTTCTCATTAAGAGCATTAATCTTTTCTACTACTCTACCTGCTTCTGTAAGATTTTCATCTTCATATCGTTTTATAAGACGAAGAACTAAAGAGTCAGGAATATAATTTTTATCGTCTCTTTTATGGTGTAGTCATTTATCTCCTTAATAGAGATGAACTCCAGCACCGCTATCCATACTCCCATCGCGAAGAATCCCACATCTATGAAGAACACTTCATTATATGTAACTACATGAGAGAGCAGGAAGATAAAGGGTATCAATATCAAAAACGGAGTCGCGCTGTAAATGAAGGAGCAGTAAATGTGCCTGAACTTTCCTTCACCGTCGTTGATGGTACACATCAGGTAATTACAGCCTACCACCAGGATAAGGACTATCACGATGGTACCGATGTCCGAGACGATATCGTATCTGCCCTCTCTTACCGTCTTCTGCAGGAAGCCGCAGAAGTATTTGTTTATGATGAAAAATACGGTAAATATCACTACCAGTATGTTGGCGCTTAAAACCGATACAGCACCCTTTCGTTTTATTTCATAACAACCGTTCACCGGATGCTTTACGAAATAGAACATATATTTCAGCTCCCTGATGAGCTTCTTCTCACCCAGATATCCAAGCAGCTTTCTCGGGCCGTCCAATATACCCTTTTTCTTGTCGATAGCCTTGATTATGGCAATCAGTATAAAGAACAGAACCACCACGATGATGACTGTGGCGAGGTTTTTCTTCAGCCAGGCATTTCTGATCTCCCAGAAGGCATCCGAATAACCGTCAAAATCCTTCGCCAGCTTTGAATATTTCAGCGCACCCTCGTAATCGTCCTCCTTGTAGAGAGCCCTGTCCATTGCCATGTTAGCGTAGTCGAAAAGGTTGTTCATCTTTAAGACTTCGGAGAGCGGCTCCTTCGACTCCTCATAACGCCCCTTTGAGAAAAGGTACAGGGCGTTGTGGAGCTGATCCGTGAACTCGGTAGGCTCGTAGACCTGTATCTGAGCCTTGTCCGAATCCAGCACATAGATCTTGTCGTCGGTGCCTACCTGTATAGCCTCGATCTTTGTGGAAAGACCGATCCTCTGCTGACCGTCGTCACTTCCTCCGAATACAAAGAGCAGGTCGCCTTCATTATTGTACTCATAAATGTAACCCATCTGGGATGCCACGAAAGCGTTATCGTGATTTCCCACAGCCACAGCGGCAGGAACCTCATCGTAGGAATCAGGCTTGATCATATTTACGCCGGCGATGTTAAGTCTCTTGAGTGAGTTCTTCTCCTCACCCCGGGTCACGGTATAGATGATACCCTTGTCATCGATGGCCATATTGTCGGGAGTGGAGGGAATATTTCCCACCATCTTTGCCCTCTGGGCATCCGTCAGGATTGCTCTCCATATTATGGTCATCAGCGACGCGTTGGTATTGTTTGTACCGAAATAACCGAGGAAGGTTCCGCCCTCCACCGGGGAGATCTGAACCATACCGTTGGTATTGGACTCGCAGACCACATACATGGTGCCGTACTCGTTTGCAACCACCTTTATAGGAAGGAAGTCCTGAGTCTCACCGTACATAGCCTCCGTCGGTCTGCCGTACTCATTCAGAAGCAAGCCGGTATCGCCGTCAAAGACGAATATCTTTTTGGCATCGCGATCGGCCACATAGACCGTATGATCCTCAGCGGCATAGAGCCCTCTGGGATTGACCAGCACATCCTCACCGAAGGAACCGATAAACTCGGCATTGGTGTTGGTCTTTATGACACGTTTGTTTCCGCTGTCCAGGATGTACATATAACCATCCTTTAACAATGTAAAATCAGTTGGAGAATTCAGCGCTTCCTCGTCGATCTTTGTAATAGTCTCGTATGGCAGATATGCCGTCTGAGTCTCCGTCACATGACCATAGCCATCCACAGTGTATGTCTTGTAGGGAGTATCTGCATAGACAGGGGCTATGGCAGCCGCCGCGAAGGCAGCCGTCATGCAGGCCGTCAGCACTGCTCCCGTTAATTTTTGCAAAATTTTTTTCTTTTTCATACCCTTTTCCCTTCGTCCCATGAAATTCTTTCGCATCCATAATCTTGCAGATTATTTCTTCGTCATTAAACCCAAACTCCATCGGTACAAAATATAAATTACAGTTAATGCATCGTCTGTACATTTCGCCATAGCGGTTATCCCACGAGTCCATGGTTCCTGCACAATTCGGACAATGCGCATTCTTTTGAAGGATTATGGTTTTCATATTCGGATCTCTACCAAGTGACAATCTGATCTTGCGCTTGGCCTCTTCCTGTGAAAGCATACTTTTATCGCCCTCCAATCAAAAACGGTTTCGCGGTTACTTCTGCGCGATGACAATAGTTACAAATATAAATGTAAGTCCAACCCCATGGATGAAACTGTTGCGGATACATTTCGCTTCTCTTCTTCATAAGGAAGTTTCCACAATGCGGACACATAAACTTATAAGGTTTCATCTATTTCTCCTCATACTTTGTAGGTTTTGTGGTTCCATAATTTACGGGATTTTCCAAAC